>NZ_JBFUIT010000249.1:0-6067 GCF_056401735.1 Luteibacter sp. P4_D7_3 | reverse complement strand
GCCTACGGCCGCTCCACTTGTGCGGAACTCGCCTCGAGGGTGGACACCAAGGTCTCTCACGAGGATACGGTTCAGTGGAAGGAGAGCCGGTGGCGTGGTGCCGTCGTCGGACCCGGACCCGGCCGCGACCGAACGCCGGAACGCGGGGTGGATGCGAAAGCCGTTGCTGGTACCCGGTCGCCGAACACCTTCCTCGCGTCTGCGCCGCGCCGGCGCCAGCGTGCCTGGCAGCAACCGTAATCATGGCGAATGCGTGCCGAATAGATACGGTGGTTGATGCCGCCGCGCGCTTTGGCTCGACCCACGCGAACCTCAGGTCTGGGAGAGTCTTCGGTGCCCACCCTCGAGGCGAGTTCCGCACAAGTGGAGCGGCCGTAGGCCAAATAGGTACATGGGCCGCGCAGCGGCCTTTCCTTGTCGAACGCGGAGGACCTGTCTGAGCAGCGAGGGTGRGCACCGAAGGCTCTGCGCCGCGACGTCCGGCGGCTAAGGCTCTGCGCCCCACGCCTCCACGCGAGCGGCAGCGCGAGCCGCGAAAAACACGCACTCGCAAAACGAGTGAACCGCCCCCTCCCGCATCCCCGAAATCCCGCGAAGAGCCAAAAAAAAGGCCAGTCCCTCACGGGACTGGCCTTTCAGTCGTAGCAAACAGCGCTTAGTTGAATGACGCGCCAAACGTGATCATGAACGCACGCGGCTGCAGCAGACCATAGGTCGGCGAGCTGGTGTACAGCGAGCCCTGCGTGGTCGCGAGGAACTGCGCCGAGCTGACATACGAGAACGCCTTGCGATCGGTCAGGTTGCTCAGGTTGACCTTGATGTAAGGCGACTTGAGAGCCTCCCAATCGCCGAAGCGGTAGCCACCGGCGAGGTTGAACTGGGTGAAACCACCCACGCGCTCGGTGTTGAGGTAGTCACCGTACAGCGAGCTGGTGACGCGTGCGGACAACGTAGCCCACAGGTGCGCGCCATCGTCGTAGCCGATGCTCACGTTGCCGATATTGCGGGCGGTATCGGGCATGGTCTTGCCATTGGCCGGATAGATGCCGTCGCCGCCGCCGTCGATGTTGCCGACGATCTTGGCCTGGGTGTAGGTGTACGACGCATACGCCGTCCAGTACGTGTTCAACTTGTAGCTGGCTTCGGAGCTGAAGCCCTGCATGTGCATGCGACGGATCGATGTGTAATACGTGTAACCCGTCGTGTCGTCGAACGCGCTTTCCTGCTTGTTGTTGTAGTTGCTGCGATAGACGTCGGCGCTGACCGAGAGCGCGTCACCGTAGAAACGCCAGCCGAGGTCCGTGTTCCAGGCCGTTTCCGGCTTGTTGGCGGCTTCCTGGTTGGCCAACGAATTCAGCAGGAGCACCGTGTTCGGCGGTGCACGGAAGGTCTTGCCGCTGCCGATGTAGAACTGGTTGCGCTCGTCCATCTGGAACTTGATGCCTGCCGTCGGCAGCACCTTGTGCCAGTTTTTGTCGACGTCCGTCGTGAACTGCTGCTTGGTGACGGCACCGGCGATCGAGCCCGGATATTCCTGCGCGAAGCCCGTACGATTCGTCCACAGGTAGCTCACGCCCGCGGTGAAGGTCCAGTAGTCGTTCGGCGTCCAGTTGTCGGTGAGGAAGCCCTTCTTGATCTCGGTGTTCGTGTACTCGTTGTACACCTTCTGGCCAAGACCACTCTTCGGGTAGAGCACGAAGGCGTCATCGCCCCAGATCGACGCCGGCGTGCCTTCGCTGTTCACCAGACCATAGAGATCCGACTGGCTCTTGCGCGAACGCTCGTACCACACGCCGTATTCGAGACTGTTGTCCTGACCGAGGTCCTGGTTGAACTTGGCGATGATGCCGGGACGATAGGTGAGTGCGGCCGAGTACGAATAGACCACGCCCTTGTCGGCGCCGGAGACGACGCCATTGTTGTTCACGTCCTGATTGGCGAAGCCGAAGCGATCCGCACCCGTCGGACTCTCGGTCACCGTCGCGCCGGCACCGCCGCCGCCATTGCCATACCAGAAGTAAGGCACGACGGAGAGGCGCAGGCTGTCGGTGAACTTGAACTCACCGTCGAGGCTGGCCATGTAGCTCTTGAACGGGTTGGTACGCAGGCCGTAGTAATACGTGTTGTTGTTGATCGCGGCGGTCGAGCTACCCGGCAACCACGTGTTCAGGTAGTCGTAGTGGTAACCGTTCTGCGCTACCTGCGCCTTGGTCAGCGAACGGTAGTTGATGTTGTTCTCGCGGTTGTACTGCAGCGAGGCACTGATCGAGTTGTTGTCGTCGATCGTCCAGACCGACTTGCCGTCGACCTTGGTCACTTCCATGTCGCCCGGGCCACGCCACTTGTCGGCGGTGTTCCGCGAGTACGAAATCCACGAACGCACCGGACCGGTATCACCCGTGTTGAGGCGGATGAAGGTGCGGCGGTAATCGTTGTTGCCCAGGCTCTGGGTGAAATCCACGCCAGCCTTATGCGAAGGATCGATCGTCGCCCAGCCGATGTGACCACCGCTGGCGCCGGAATCGGGCATGTCGATATCCGGGATGYCCTGGAGCACCGTGATGTCACCCATGTTCTCGCTGTCACCGTACTCGGTCGCGTAGACCGAGTAGCTGCCCGAGTCAGTGATCGGCGCGCCGTTGAGCGTCATGCCGATGTCCGACGAATCGAAGCCGCGGATCGTGTAGTGGCCGTTGGCCAGGCCGGTGACGTCATCCGTCGCGGCGTTCACGCCAGGGATCGAGCCGATCATCTGGGTGAAGTTCGCGCCAGGCGAGGCCTTGACGATGGCGTCGCGGGTAATCGTCGAAACCGCCTTGGCTGCCGTCTGTACCGACATCAGGCCGGCACCGAGGGTGAGGCTTTCCGCCTGCACCTGCACGCTGCTCATCTGCTGCACGCGGCGCGTATCGTTGGAGGTCGTCGTGTTCGACGTGCTCGACGCGCTGCGCTGCGCAGGCGTCTGCGCCGTGGTCGTCGTCTCGGACTGGCCCGTTGCATCCTGTGCCCAGACCGAACCCGCGGTCATCGAAAAGACGACGGCGATCGCCATGGAGAGATGGTTTCTTTTCACTGGAGTTTCCTGAGTTACAAGGGTTGAATCGTTATCCGCAGTTAACCGCTCGATACTATCTTTCGATAATCGAAGGTTCGTGCGATGTCTGCTGTCATTTCTGCGTAATACCTGCTGTAACACAGCAAGTTCTCACGCCTTCCCTAGGCATAAAAAAGCCCAGTCGACGGTGACCGGGCGGATATTGCGAAATCAGTTTTATTTTGCGGCTAATCGCACGAAATAATGCGTGCGTATTCGCTACCCCTGAAGATTCTCATGCTTATTTTACAACATATTTACAACGACGCCATTAGGCGCTCGTGGCTCTTCACATAATGCCGCGAAGCTGTTGGCCGTGTTAGCGGACTTTTCCGTTGTCGGCGCCATAAGCAATAAGAAACTCGTCAGACGAGACATAGTCCGCGACCGCCCGCAGCGCCGCAGCCGACTCGCTACCGAGCACCTTCTCGACCTGTTGATTGGCGACCGCCCAGTGCTTTAGCGCGCGATGCAGCAGACGGCTGCCGTCAGACGTCAACGCAGCGCGTTTGGCCCGCTTGTCGGTCTCGTCCGGCCGCAGTTCGATCAGGCCTTCCCTGACAAGAGGCCTCAGCGCGTGGGTTACAGCGGAAATCTGTAGGGCCAGCTTCGTCGCCAGGTCCTGCAGCGTCGGCACCTGCCCGCCATTGACGGAGGCCAATCGCTCGATCTCCGCGAGCAGCCCTATCTGCGTCGCCTTCAGGCCGATCGGCTCGAGCGCTTCGTCATACAGACTTCCCAACCGGCGCGCTGCCCGCCTAACGGCGGTGTTCGTGCAAGCGACGGCAAGAAAAGCGCTCAGGTCCGCCCCGGCCTTATCCGCCACGGTGGAATGCGCGCCCGGTTTTTTGGAGATTTTCGCCATGACGCAAGGATGGTTGAGCACTGAAGCATTGACAAGCCGCAAGTCTATCATATAGTTGAGCCCTCAACGTTTTGATTGAGCCCTCAACTGTTAGACCACGGAGTAACCGCTATGTCCTCTTCCAAGAAAACCGCTGTCGTCACGGGTGCCTCCTCGGGTATTGGTGCCGTCTACGCTCAGCGTCTGGCCGCTCGCGGCTACGACCTCGTTCTGGTGGCGCGCCGCGCAGACCGTCTGGCCACGCTCGCCGAACAGCTCACCAAGGCCCACGGTGTAGACGTGCGCGTGCTCGCCGCCGACCTCGGGAAAGACGCCGATGTTGCCAGGGTGGAAGCTGTCCTCCGGAGCGATGCCAGCGTGCAAATGCTGGTCAATAACGCGGGCATGGCACGACTACGTCCGCTCCTGGACACCTCGGTCGACGATTCACTGCAGCAGGTGGCCTTGAACATCACCGCCCTCACCCGGCTGACGCAGGCCGTCCTGCCCGCCTTCGTGTCGCGCCACGAAGGCACCGTCATCAACGTCGCTTCCGTGCTCGCGGTACATTCGCTGCCGATCAGCGCCGTCTACAGCGGAACGAAGGCCTACGTCCTGGCCTTCACCCGCAGCCTGCAGGCCGAACTCGCCCATAGCGGCGTCAGGATCCAGCTGGTTCTGCCCGCCACCACAGCTACCGAGATCTGGTCCGACGAGGTTTCCGGCATCCGGCTGTCCGCGCTGCGCCAGGAATCGATCATGAGCGCCGAAGACATGGTGGACGCCTCACTTACCGGCCTGGACAACGGCGAGACCATCACCTGGCCGTCCGTGGCCGATGAGGGCCTGTGGACTGCCTACGACGGCGCGCGCGCCGCGCTGTTCGCTGCTACCCAGACCGGTACGCCCGCGCCGCGTTATACCAAGGGGTAACGCGCCCCGGGACACGTGGCGCCAGGAGCCCCGCCCGGTTCTTGGCGCCCGTGAAGGCTGACGGCGCTTCGTGCGGAGCTCTGCCGGACATCGACAGTTACGAGGTCATGCGGGAAATGGCCCTGGCCGGATTCGGCGTGACGTTCGTGCCGAACTACATTCTCGCCGACGAGCTGCGCGCGGGTACGCTCGTCGAAGTCTTGCGTGCCCACTGCCCGCCACACGATCCCATTGCCCCACTCCCAACGGTTGCAGGGGGGCCAAGACCGCGCCGACTCTTGGCGACACCAAAAACCCCTGCTACCATCGCCGATTAGTGGGGCCTTAGCTCAGCCGGGAGAGCGCGTCGTTCGCAATGACGAGGTCGGGGGTTCGATCCCCCCAGGCTCCACCACTTATTGAACGCACTAAAGCCTCGAAGACCATCGTCCTCGAGGCTTTTTTGTGGTCGCCTTGTGTGGGAGCCGCTTCAGCGGCGATAGCGAGGTCGTCGCGAACCCATCGCCGGCAAAGCCGCCTCCTACAAAGGGCGCCGGCCGCCGTAGAGGACTCAGCCCCGGCAACCCGCCAGCAGATCGAGCTTCGGCTCGTACACCGTCGTGTGGGTGTCGAAAAAACCCAGCAAGGTGTGGAACACGTTGTCCTGGCTTGCCGGCTGCGTGCGTCGCTGCGCCATGCAGTCCAGGCGCACGCCAGCGTCGCGCACCCATCCGGGCGACAGCCACATCAGCATCGGGATGTGCTTTTGCTGGCTCGGCGCTGTGGCCCAGTCCGCGCCATGGAGATAGATATCGTTCTCCCCCAGCGATTCGCCGTGGTCGGAGAGGTACATCATCGCGCTGTCGACTTCCGGAGCGGCCTTCAAGGCCTCGACCACCTGGCCGAGAATATGGTCCGTGTAGAGGATGGTGTTGTCGTAGCTCGCGACGGCCTGCGCATACGTGCATGTTTGCACTTCGCCGGTATCGCAACCCGGCTTGAAGACATTGAAAGCCGCCGGATAGCGCTGGAAGTACGCCGGGCCGTGGCTGCCCTTGATGTGCAGCACGAGCAGTGCCGGCGAACGCATCTTCGCCAGGCGTTCGGGCAGGTCGGCGATCAGCACGTCATCCTTGCAGCCGTTGGCGTCGCACAGGCCGTCGATCCTGGCGGCGGTGAGGTCGTCGTTGGGCACGCGCAGGCAGACATCCTTGCAG
>NZ_JBFUIT010000248.1:0-6118 GCF_056401735.1 Luteibacter sp. P4_D7_3 | reverse complement strand
AGTACGAGGTGGACGATGTTCTCCGCGAAGTCGTGCTCGCCCGCGCTGATGAAGATCTTGGTGCCGGTGACGCGATAGCTGCCATCGGCGTTGGGCTCGGCGCGTGTCTTGAGCAGGCCCAGATCCGAGCCCGCCTGCGGCTCGGTCAGGCACATGGAGCCCGTCCAGCGGCCTTCGACCAGCGGCTTGAGGAACGTTTCCTGCTGCCAGGCGTCGCCATGGTGGTCGAGCGCGTCAGTGGCACCGTGCGAAAGCAGCGGATAGATGCCCCAGGCCAGGTTGGCCGAGTCGATCATTTCCTTGGTCATCGCGCCGAGTACGGCGGGCAGGCCCTGGCCGCCGAACTTCTCGTGTGCCGTCAGGCCGGCCCAGCCGCCTTCGGCGTACTGGCGATAGGCTTCCTTGAAGCCCTTCGGCGTGGTCACCGTGGCGGTGGCCTTGTCGTAGTGACAGCCTTCCTGGTCACCCGAGGCATTCAGCGGTGCGAGCACCTGCTCATTGAAGCGCGCGGCTTCCTCCAGGACGGCGTCGAGCAGATCGCGCGTATGCGCCTCCCCACCCTCCAGACGACCGAGCACGGCATCGGCGCCGAGCACGTCGTAGAGGGCGAAGCGCATGTCGTTGAGGGGGGCTTTGTAGATCGTCATGGTGAATCCTGGCGAGGCGCGGCAAGCGCGGCTATGGAGTAATCAGGGAGAGCGGTAGGTGTCGGGTATGCCGGGCACGGGCGAGAGCCAGTTCTTGCCGTGCACGTCGAACGTGCGCGACTTGTCCTCTTTCTCCGGCGTGGCCGAGATGCGGCCGTCGATGGCATAGGGCAGCGAGCCGCTGCTGCCCTTGGCGGCAAGGTCAGCCAGCGCTTTGGACATCTCTGCCGTGGGCAGGATGTCGATCACGGTCACGTCCGCGGCGAAAGAGGGAATGTCCTGGTCGATCTTCGCGTCGAGCAGAACGCCGCCCAGATCGCCCACGCGCAGCGTGCCCTGGAAGCGGTCGAATGACATGCCGCCGTAGCTGTTGTTGCGCAGGCGGAGCGTCACATGCCACGTGCCGCCGGGCTTGGCGGCGACCTGCTGCAAGGTCACGGCCGGCGGATACACGCTTTTCTTCTCGGGCCCACAGGCCGCCAGAAGTGCGGTCACGGCAAGCAGCGCCGCGCGGAAAACAGTGGTGCGGAGGATCGAGGTCATTCCCTGGGATTCCGGCGTATGGGCGTCGAACAGTTGTTCGATGGTAGCGCTGGCCGGGCCATACGCGCGAGACGTGCGTTTGAAACGCGGTTCCCAAGCGCCGCACTAGCAGGCATCATCCGTTCTGACCTTTCTACGTGCCCTCCCATGACTCGACGCATCGCCGCCCGACGCTCTCCCATCCACGGAAACGGCGTTTTCGCCACCGCCGCCATCAAGGCCGGTGACGAAATCATCGAATACCAGGGCGATCGCATCACCCACGCCCAGGCCGACAAGAAGTACGGCGACGGTGGCGAGACCGGCCATACCTTCCTGTTCACCCTCAACGATCGCTTCATCGTCGACGGCAACAGCAACGGCAATACGGCTCGCTGGATCAACCACGGCTGCGACCCGAACTGCCAGGCGGTGATCGAGGAGGCGGTGGAAGGCAAGCCGTCGAAGAAGGACCGTGTGCTGATCGAAGCCATCCGCGACATCGCCCCCGGCGAAGAGCTGACCTACGACTACGGCATCACGCTGGACATGCCGCATACGGCTCGCCTGAAGAAGGTGTGGTCATGCCTGTGTGGCTCGCCGAAATGCATCGGCACCATGCTCAAGCCGAAGCGCAAAGCCGCCTGAGGCTAAGCCTCCCACAGGAGTCACAGCCTCAGTCCTCCTCGACCCGCGGCTTCCACTGCTCCATCAACTTTCGCTGCACGCCGGCGGGCACCGCGTCGTAATGGCTGAATTCCATCGCATAACGCCCTTGCCCACCGGTCATCGCTTTAAGTTGGGTGGGATAGTCGGTGAGCTCCGCCAGTGGCACGCGCGCCTTGATCAGCGTCTCGCCGCCGCGTAGCGAATCGGTGCMCATGATGTGCGCTCGCTTGGAGGCAAGTCCCCCGGTGACGTCGCCCACGTAGCGCTCAGGAATCGAGACCTCGAGGTCGACCACCGGCTCGAGTACCTGCGGGTGAGCGCGCGACACCGCGTCGAGGAACGCCTTGCGGCCTGCACTGATGAAGGCCACTTCCTTCGAGTCGACCGGATGGTGTTTGCCGTCATACACCACGACGCGTACGTCCTGGATCGGATACCCCGCAATCGCTCCGCCATCCAGCGCCTGGCGTACGCCTTTCTCGATGGCTGGCATGAACTGGCCCGGGATGACGCCGCCCTTGGTTTCATCGTCGAAGACGAAACCCTTGCCCCGCTCCAGCGGTTCCACGCGCAGGAATACCTCGCCGAACTGACCGGCGCCCCCGGTCTGCTTCTTGTGCCGGTGGTGGCCTTCGGCGCCGGCGCCGATGGTTTCCCGGTAGGCGATGCGGGGCGGGTGTGTGATCACGTCGACGTCGTAGCGCGCCTTCATCCGTTCGAGCATGAGCTTAAGGTGCAGGTCGGACAGCCCGCGAATCACGGTCTCGTTGAGTTCCTTGTGGTGCTCGACACGGAAGCACGGATCTTCCTCGGCGAGCTTTGACAGCGCCTGCGACAATTTCTGCTCCTGGCCTTTGTGCGCCGGTTCCACGGCAAGACCGAACATGGGTGCCGGGAAGGCGCAAGGTTCGAGGTGGATGCGCGATTCGTCGGCGGCATCGTGCAGCACGGCGTCGAAATGGATGTCTTCGATCTTCGCCACCGCGGCGATGTCGCCGGGCAAGGCCTCATCCACTTCGATGTGCTCGCGGCCCTGCAGGCGGAACAGATGGGCCACCTTGAACGGCTTGCGCCCATCGTCGACGAGGAGCTGGGCGTCCTTGCGCACGGTGCCCTGCCATACGCGGAATACGCCGAGCTTGCCGACAAAGGGATCGTTGACGATCTTGAACACGTCGGCAACGACGTGGCGGGACGCATCGGCGGCGACATCGAACGGTGAACCCGCATGGTCACGGAACAGGGGCGGATTGGTTTCGGTGGGGCAGGGCAGGATGCGCTCGACCAGTTCGAGAAGCTCGCTGACGCCGATGCCATCGCGCGCGCCGGTGAAAACGATCGGGACGAGATGCCCATCGCGGAGGCAGTGCTCCAATGCGCCGCGAATCTCCGTGGCAGACAGCGCGGACTCACCGGCTTCGAGGTAGTGCTCCATCACCTCGTCGTCGATCTCCACCACCTGGTCGATGATTCGCTGGTGCGCCTCCCCCGGTGAAGAAAAGTCGGTGTCGCCGGTCGTCTGGAAAAAAACGTCGCGCACGGAATGTCCCTTCGACGAGGGAAGGTTCAACGGCAGGCACTCGTTGCCGAATTCCTCTCGTAATGCATCGACCAGCGCTGCCAGGTCCAGGCCCTCGGCATCGATACGGTTGACCACGAGGATGCGTGCCATGCCTCGCTCCTTCGCATGCGCCATCATCGTTCGCGTGCCGTGCTCGATACCGTTCGCGCCGTTCACCACGATGGCCACGGTGTCTGCGGCGGCGAGGGCGGCGAGGGCGGGTCCGCGAAAATCGGCGTATCCCGGCGTATCGACGAGGTGGATGCGATAGCCGTTGCGCTCGATCGAGGCGATGGACGCGTCAATCGAGTGACCCCGCGATTTCTCCATGGGGTCGGTGTCGGAGACGGTGCTGCCACGCTCGATGCTACCGGGGGCAGTCAGTGCGCCTCCGGCGTGGAGCATGGCTTCGAACAAGGTGGTCTTGCCGGCGCCGGCATGGCCGGCAAGGGCGAGGCTGCGGATGCGTTCCGTGGATGGCGACACGATGCGACCCTCCTTCTCAAGGTCGTCCGGGCAATCCGGACGCTCAGGGCGGCGGTGGTTCAGGCGCGCCAA
Organism: Luteibacter sp. P4_D7_3; assembly: GCF_056401735.1. NCBI lineage: Bacteria > Pseudomonadati > Pseudomonadota > Gammaproteobacteria > Lysobacterales > Rhodanobacteraceae > Luteibacter > Luteibacter sp. P4_D7_3. Next base: position 2,161 of record NZ_JBFUIT010000248.1, on the reverse strand, counting down.
CGCCAGTCCCAAGGCTTCTCCGAACCCGGGCCGGACGCAAGGGGAATCTTCGTCCGCATGAGTGGTCTGTAAGCCAGGGCTTACGCTGTGCTCAGCGGCACGCCACTATCCTGTCCCACTTCCGAAGGCCCCATGGGGACTCCCGCTCGCGTGCAATATCCCGGTAAGGCGCCACCGTCCTTCGTCGAATCCCACCGGCTGGAACCGGAGGGGTCGTCGCGTGCGCACGGGCTGGCCCCTATCGATGCGGCGACGCTGWTGGCCCTGCGCGCCATCGGTCGCCGCCCGCCGCCGCGCGACCGGGTGCGCTTCACCCTGGCGCTCGCCGCCGCCTTGATCCTGCACATCGTGCTGATCTTCCTCGTGCGCTACGAAATGCAGCCGCGTGTGCAGGTGGCCTTCGCCACGCCCGACGATCACCCCGATGTGCTCGAGGTGCGTTTCATCGAGCCGACGCGTGCGCCGCCTCCGGTCGCCGATGCGCCACCCCCGCCGCCCGTTTCCGAGCCACCGCCCAAGGTGCGCTCGCCCGAGGCGACACGGCCCGAGCCGCCGCGACCGAAGAAGAAACCCGAGGACGAGACGCCGGTGGACACGACGACGCCCGCCGCGACCGCGGCGCCACAGGCGCCACAACCCACGCTCTTCGGCAACGACGGTTCCGTCGCGATGCCAACGACGGGCCCCGGGTCGAAGCCCGACTTCGTCCCGCAAAAGCCCACCGACAACACCGGCATCATGTCGCACAAGACGACGGTGACCTACACGCAGACCCGCTTTGAAAAGGACTGGGCGCCGCGCGACGAGAACGCGCTGAGCAAGGGCGTGCGCCAGGTGATTGAGAAGACCACGGTGAAGCAGACGGTCGACCTGGGTCACGGCACCCGCGTGAACTGCGCGACCGTGTTGTTCGTCCTGCCGGCGGGCTGCAGCGGGGAAGACCCCTCGAAGGCCTCGAAGAAGGATGGCGACGTCCGCCTCAACATGGCCCCTGCGAATCCGTTGGTGAAGGACCTTCCCGACCAGACGCCGCCGCCCACCGAAGCCCAGTGCATCGCGGCGTTCCGCGCCGACAAGCCCCTGCCACAGGGCTGCGCGTCGGACATTCCGCTGAAGGCGATGGACCAGGAAAACGCGGAGCGCGAACGCCGTACCGGCAAGTAGCTCTCGCGGGCGTACGCGGCGATTGTCTGCGGCGCCCGCAGCATGGACACTAGCCGTCCATGCATACCCCTGGCCCGCCGGACAGCGATCCCCTGATCGCCGCGAATTCGCTGCCCGTCTCGCCCCGCGAGGCGGCCATGCGTGCGCTCGTCTATCGGCGCCTCCTGCGGGAGAAACCGCGCGAAAGCGTGCGAAGGATCGTCGGCTGGGTCGGCACGATTCTCATCCACCTGGTCTTCCTGTTCGGGATGATCCTGGGCCCGGCTTACAACGTGCTGCCTTCGCCGCCGGAGCCGGACCATCCCGACGCGCTGCAGGTTCGCCTCATCGACAAGCCACCACCGCCACTGCCGCCCGTGCGCGGCACGCCATCGACGGCGCCGGTGGCCAGGGTGAAGCACACGACGACCTGGGACACCGCAGCCAGTCGCGCCGCGCGTGGGTCGCATGCCGCCGCCGTGGCAGCGGCGAAGACGCCGACGCGTCCGGCCGTCGCTGCGCCCGCGGCCCAGCCGCCGAAGGTCAAGGCGGCGCCGAAACCTGCCGCGCCGCCGCCGAGCGTCGCGGCGGTGGTCGACCGTCCGGTCGTTCAGCCCAAGGCCCCGCCACCGCAGCGCGATCTCGAAAAAGTGCCCTTGCCGACCCCGGCACCGCCCGATCTGGCGGTCGACACACCGAAGCCGCAGGTCGTGCCGCCGACCTTCCAGCCCGAGCCGGTGCGCCGTCCGCAGGAAGAGGGCTCGGAGGCCATGCCGCCGCCGGCGTCGCTGTCCCTGCCGCCGACGCCGGCATCGCAGATGACCGTGACGCCTGCGCCGCCGACGATCACCGCGGAGCGCACGACGCCGGTGCCGACCCAGGCCATGACACTGGCGACGGTGCCGCGCCCGGAGGTCGAGGAAAGTTCGGCGCCACCGACACCGCAGGACGCGCCGTTGCCGCAGGTCGCGCCCGAGCCTGTCGCGCCGACGCCGGACCTGACCGTCGACACGCGTCC
>NZ_JBFUIT010000247.1:0-6121 GCF_056401735.1 Luteibacter sp. P4_D7_3 | reverse complement strand
TGGGTGCGTGCACGAAGCGGCCCTTGCCCACATAGACGCCCACGTGGGTCACATGTCCGCGGCCGAAGAAGACCAGGTCGCCACTGGCAAGCTGCGACTCGTCGACCTTGGGTTTGTCCAGCGCGGCCATCTCACCGGAGGTCCGCGGGAGGCGCACGCCGGTCGACGTCAGGTAGATGTAGTTGATCAGACCGCTGCAGTCGAAGCCGCCCTGCGGTGTGTTTCCGCCCCAGCGATAAGGTGTGCCGACGAGGCCGATCGCACGAAACAGGACGTCATTGGCCGCGTCGGCGGGCGGCGCCTCGGCCGGGCGGTTGGACCAGGAAAGATTCTTGGCCAGGGGCACGGCGGAGGCCGGATTTCGCTGCTGTGACGATGAACGCCTGGGCGGCGCACTGCTGCATGCCACCAGGAGGCTCATCGCCATCGTGAGCGCGAACGGGGCGAGGAAGCGGGCGGGGCGGAGCGAAGGAAGTGGAGCAGCGGCGAACATCGGGCGTTTCCCCCTGTAGGAGCAGCGCGTCGAGGTTATCAAATCAATAGGTTGCGTGGAATACCTCGCAAAGAGCACGAATTCATCCGGCGGACAGGCCGCGGGGCCGCAGCCGGCCGTTAAACTTCGTGCATGGATAGATCCCGAAGCGACGTTCTGATCATGGGCGGGGGAGTGATTGGCCTGGCCTGCGCGCTGTACCTGCTCAAGGCGGGAGCGAGCGTGCGGGTGTTGGAGCAGGGCTTGCCCGGTAACGGCGCCTCGCATGGCAACTGCGGCACGATCACGCCCAGTCACGCGGGCCCGCTGACCATGCCGGGCATGATTGGTACGGCGCTCCGCTCGCTGCTGCGCCGTGATGCGCCTCTTTACGTGAATCCCCGCCCGGACCCGGCCCGGGCGCGCTGGCTGCTCGACTTCGCCCGTCACTGCACCTGGCGCGATTACCACTACGCAGGCGAGGCACGAGGCGCGATTCTCAACCGTTCACGGGCCTTGCTCGGCGAGCTCATCGCCGACGAAGGCATCGTTTGCGAATTCGAGGAAGTGGGGGAGCTATACGTTTACCGCGACGCCCGGACGATGCAGGGTGACCGCCCGCACGTGGAACTCCTGCGCCGCCTTGGCATGGATGTGCGGGTCCTGGCAGGCGATGACGTACTCACGCTCGAGCCCGCCCTGCGCGAAGGCGTGGTGGGCGGCCTGCTCCACCCCGGTGACGCCCGGCTGCGCCCGGATCGCTACGTGGCCGAACTGGCCCGGCGGGTGCGTGAGCTCGGCGGAGCGATCGAAACCGGCGCGCGCGTGGACGAGTTCGTCCTGGAAGGCACACGCATTTCGCACGTGCGTACGACCGGCGGTGTGTTCAGCGGAGACCGCGTGGTGATGGCGCTCGGCGCATGGTCGCCCCTGGTCGGCAAGCTGCTCGACATCCGCCTGCCGATGCAGCCGGGCAAAGGCTATTCGCTCACCTGGGACCAGCCGCCCGAGCGCGTGCCGACGCACTCGCTGGTCCTTCGTGAGGCTGCTGTCTGCGTCACGCCATGGGCGTCCGGCTTCCGCCTCGGCAGCACCATGGAATTCTCCGGCTTCTCGGAAGGGCTCAACCCTGTTCGTCTGGATGCGCTGCGGCGCGGTGCCGCGACTTACCTGCACGAACCCGAAGGGCGTGGCGAGATCGTGCCCTGGTGGGGCTGGCGGCCGATGAGTGTGGACGAGCTGCCGATCATCGGTCCGAGCGCGCACTGGTCGAATCTCACCTATGCCACCGCCCACGGCATGCTCGGCATCAGCATGTCCGCCGCCACCGGCGAGCTGGTGGCTAGCCTGCTGTCCGGGCCTGCGCCGGTTCTCGACCCCACGCCCTATTCGCCAGCCCGCTTCGGCCTCTGATCGCCCGCTTCGCCGATGAATCGGCTCCTATAACAGCGGCCGCGTGTTTGCTACGGTGGCGCATTGACCCTGCTGGAGCGATGCATGACCGTGGAAGCCTTCGACCTCATCGTGATTGGCGGTGGCTCGGGGGGTCTCGCCGCCGCGATCCGCGCCTCGAAGCTCGGTGTGAAGGTCGCGCTAATCGAGCCCGGCGAACTCGGTGGCACCTGCGTGAACGTTGGCTGCGTCCCGAAGAAGGCCATGTGGTACGCCGCCCAGATGGCCGAAGCGCAGTACATCGCGATGGACTACGGCTTTCACGACACGCCTGGCAGCCTGGACTGGCCACGCTTCATCGAGCGACGCCAGGAATACATCGACCGCATCCACGGCAAGTACCAGCAGGCGCTCGACCTGGGTCACGTTACCGTCGTGCGAGAGACCGGGCGTTTCGTCGGCAAGGGAAGGGTGCGTGCGGGCGCGCGTGAACTGACAGCACCGCACATCATCATTTCGACGGGATCGAAAGCGAAGCACCTCGACAAACCGGGCTTCCACCTCGCCATGGACTCGGACGGTTTCTTCGACCTGCGAGCCTGCCCGCGCCGCGCCGCCATCATCGGCGGTGGTTACATCGCCGTCGAGCTGGCCGGCGTGCTTCGTGCGCTCGGCTGCGACGTGCACATGTACGTTCGCGGCCGCCTCATGGGAGGCTTCGACGAGGAGATGGCGTACGGCCTTGGCGAGGAGATGGAGCAGCACGGTATTCGCGTTCACTACGAGTGTCAGATCGTGGCAGCGCACGAGGCCGATGGCATGATCCTTCTCGACTGCGATCGCGGGGATCATCCTGGACCCTTCGAGGCCCTCATCGTCRCCATCGGCCGCGAGGCGAATACCGCGGCGCTCGACATCGGGACCATTGGCTTGGCCACCACCGGGGTGGACGGACACATCGCGATCGACGACTGGCAGAACACCAACGTCGAAGGGGTCTATGCCGTCGGCGACGTGACCGAACGGATGGCGCTGACCCCGGTGGCTGTGGCGGCGGCGCGTAAGCTCGTCGACCGCCTGTTCGGCGGCAAGCCGGAATCGAAGCTCGACTACCAGAACATCCCCAGCGTGGTCTTCTCCCACCCGCCCCTGGGCACGATCGGCATGTCCGAACAGCAGGCTCGCGAGGCCTACGGCGCCGATGTGCACCTCTACAAGCAGTCTTTCGTACCGATGCAGCTGGCACTGGCCCGACGGCCTATCACCACGCGGTTCAAGCTGATCTGCGTGGGCAAGGAATCGCGGATCGTCGGCATGCAGATGCTTGGCCCGGGCGTCGACGAGATCCTCCAGGGCTTTGCCGTGGCGATCAAGATGGGTGCCTGTAAATCCGACTTCGACGATACCCTTGCAGTCCATCCGACATCGGCCGAAGAGATGGTGCTGATGGGCGATCGGGTCCCCGGATGAGCGTTACACTCTGCCCATGATTCCCTACACCCTTCATCGCGGCACCGCGCCGCTCCTGGTCAGCCTGCCGCACAACGGCAGTGCTATTCCCGATGACATGGCCGCCCGCATGAAGCGCCGGGCGCGGGGTTCGGTGGACACCGACTGGCATGTTGCCGAGCTTTACGACTTCGCCCGCGAAATGGGGGCGAGCGTGATCAAGCCCTTCGCCTCCCGTTTCGTGGTGGACCTGAACCGCCCGGCCGATGGCCACCTGCTTTATCCGGGAAAGAACGAGACCGGCCTGGTTCCCACGGTGCTGTTCGACGGTCGCGAGATCTACCGTCCCGGCGCCGAGCCCGACGCCGCCGACATTGCCGACCGCGTCGAGCGCTGGTGGAAGCCCTATCACCAGGCCCTGGCCGGTGAGCTGGCCCGCCTCAAGGCCGAGTTCGGGCACGTGGTTTTGTGGGAGGGTCATTCGATCCGCAGCGAAGTGCCCATGCTCTTCGACGGACGCCTGCCTGACTTCAACCTCGGCACCGCCGATGGCGCCAGCTGCTCACCTGGCCTGCAGGCACGCGTTGCCGCCGTGCTGGAGCGTCAGGAAGACTATTCGTTCGCCGTGAACGGCCGCTTCAAGGGCGGCTACATCACCCGCCATTACGGCCGCCCGGCCGAAGGCGTGGACGCCATCCAGCTCGAGCTCGCCCAGCTCAACTACATGAACGAAGATTCGTTCGAGTATTTGCCGAAGAAGGCCGCACAGGTGCAGGTGCTGATCGGCGACATGCTAAGGGTGTGCCTCGAAGGCGCCCGACGCCCAGTGGCCGATGATGCCCGGTAGGGCTCCCCAAGGGGCCTAGCCCCGGTCCCTCCTACCGAGCGGGGGCGGGTTGTGGGTTGTCGAGCAGAGGGTGCAGGTTACCGAGCGGAGGGTGCTGGCTGCGGTGCATGCGCAACGCACTTCAGTTCGATCGCAATCGGTGTCGGCAGGGCTGTGATCCCCAGCGTCGTACGACACGCATCGACCCCCGCGAACGCCTCGGCGTAAAGCCGATTATATGTAGCGAAGTCACGCGCCATGTCGGTGAGATACACCGTCACATCCACCAGATCCTCAAAGCGCGAACCGCTGGCATCCAACACGGCGCGCACATTCGCGAACACCTGCCGGCACTGCGCCTCGATGTCGTAGGACACCAACTTGCCGTCGGCATCGACGACGTTGCCTGGCACTGCGTTGGTGGCGGGGATGCGCGGACCGACACCGGACAGGAAGAGCAGGTCGCCMACGCRTCGCGCATGCGGATAGGCACCTACGGGAGCCGGTGCGCCTTCGGCGCGGATGACATCATTGCCCATGGTCGATGCAGACATTCCTGGCCTCGGTAAAGAAACGCATGGCTTCGAAACCGCCTTCGCGGCCGACGCCCGATTGCTTCGTGCCGCCGAACGGCGTGCGCAGGTCGCGCAGCATCCAGCAGTTGACCCATACGATGCCGAAGTCGAGCTTCGCCGAGAACCGGTGGGCACGCGACACGTCGCGCGTCCACACCGAGGCGGCCAGCCCGTAAGGCGTACCGTTGGCGATGGCGAGGGCATCCGCTTCGGTGTCGAAAGGAGTCAGCGTGACGACGGGTCCGAAGATCTCTTCCTGGTTCGTCGCCGCTTCGGGTGCCAGTCCTTCGATGACGGTCGGCTGGACGAACCAGCCATCGGCGCAGCGGCCCTCGACGACGACGCGTTCGCCGCCCGTCAATAGCGTGCCGCCTTCATCCACCGCGCGCGCGATGCAGCCGATGACCTTGTCGAAATGTGCCTTGGAGACCAGGGCGCCGAGCTGGATCGAGGCGTCCTTGGGGTCACCGACGCGCAAGGCGCGAACGCGCTCGAGATAGGCCTCGCGAAAGCGATCGTAGATGCCGCGTTGGACAAGCAGGCGGGAGCCGCACAGGCAGATCTCGCCCTGGTTGGCAAAGCCGGAGCGCACGATCGTGGCAAGCGATGCCTCGGAGAAATCGAAGTCGTCGAAAACGATGGCCGGGTTCTTGCCACCCAGTTCGAGCGACACTTTTTTCAGTTGCGGTGCCGCGGCGCTCGCGATGGCAATGCCCGTCCGGGTGCTGCCTGTGAATGAAATGGCCTTCACCGTCTCGTTCGTGACGATGGCCTCACCGACGGCGGGGCCACTGCCGTGGACGATGTTGAGGACGCCCGGCGGAAAGCCGGCCTCGCTGACCAGCGTGCCGAGAAGCCATGCCGTATACGGCGTGACCTCGGACGGCTTGGCGACGACGGTGTTGCCGGCGGCGAGGGCGGGTGCAATCTTCCAGGTGAAGAGATAGAGCGGCAGGTTCCACGGACTGATGCAGCCGACGACGCCGAGCGGTAAGCGCAGGGTGTAGTTGATCGCGCCATGCTCCATCGCGTGGGATTCACCGCTCCACTGGCCAGCGGCCGCCGCGAAGAAGCGCAGGTTGGCGATGGCGCGGGGGATATCGAGGGAGCGGGCGAGGGCGAGCGGCTTCCCGCTGTCCTGCGATTCGGCTTCAGCGAACGACGCCAGGCGGGCTTCGATGAGGTCGGCCAGTCGGTGCAGGCATCGCCCGCGTGCTTCGGCAGGCGTTTGCGCCCAGCCCGGCGCGGCGCGGGAGGCGGCTGTGACGGCCTCCGCGACATCGGCAGCATCGGAGTCCGGGCACTGCGCGAACGGCTGGCCGATGGCAGGGTCGACGCTGTCGAGGTAACGGCCGGCACGCGGCGCGCGCGACTGGCCATCGATGAGGTTGGCGAGGATATGCATGC
>NZ_JBFUIT010000246.1:0-6125 GCF_056401735.1 Luteibacter sp. P4_D7_3 | reverse complement strand
GCGTAGTTCCTGCGCGACGATGGCCGTGCCGCCCGCGGCGGTCAGCTCCACGGCGCTATAGCGACCGCCCGGCTTCAAATCGGCAATCACCGGTGTATTCGCCGATGCTGGCTCAAAGTCCTCGATGCTCAGCGGCACGCGCGCCTCGTTGGCCATGGCCAACAGGTGCAGCACGGCATTGGTCGAGCCTGCGGTCGCCGCGACCATGCGTGCGGCATTGTCGAAGGCCGCGCGCGTCATCACGTCGCGCGGCAGGCGGTTGTTGTCCAGGCAGGCCATGGCGAGTTCGCCGCAGCGGAAGGCAGCGTCACGCTTGGCCGGATCGGTGGCGGGGATGTCGTTGAATCCGACCGGTGACAGTCCCAGCGTGGTCAGCACCATCGCCATGGTGTTGGCGGTGAACTGCCCGCCGCAGGCGCCGGCACCGGGGCAGGCATGGCGCTCGACGTCGTCGAGTTCGGCGTCATCGATCTTGCCCGCGCCATGGGCGCCGACCGCTTCAAACACCTCCTGCACGGTGATCGGGCAACCGTTTCGATTGCCATGCGCAATGCTTCCGCCATACAGCGCGACACCCGGAATGTTGAGTCGGGCCAGCGCCATCGCGGCCGCTGGAATCGTTTTGTCGCAGCCGCACAGCACCACCATCGCATCCAGGCAATGACCGTCCACCGCCAGTTCGATCGAGTCGGTGATCACTTCACGGCTGACCAGCGACGAACGCATGCCGGAGGTGCCCATGGCGATGCCGTCGGTGACGGCGATGGTGTTGAATTCCACCGGTGTACCACCGGCGGCGCGCACGCCTTCGGCGGCCGCTTCTGCCAGGTCGCGCAGATTGAGGTTGCACGGCGACACGTTGGACCAGCTGTGCACGATCGCGACCATCGGACGGGCGATCGCCTCGTCATCGAGGCCGGTGGCGCGTAGCATGGCGCGTGCCGGAGCACGGTCCGGGCCGGTCTTTATCGCATCGCTGCGCAGCGTGCGGATCGGGATCTTCTTCTCGTTCATGCGGCCTCCGCCTTGGCGTTACATGCTTCCAGAACAGCGCGCGTGACCGTGTAGGTGGTCGCGTTACCGCCCAGATCGCGCGTGAGATTGCTGTGCTCCAGTACGTGATCCACGGCCGCTTCGACCACGGCCGCCTCCTTGGTCAGCCCCAGCGAATGGCGCAGCAGCATCGCTGCCGAGAGAATCGTCCCGAGCGGGTTGGCCAGTTGTTGTCCGGCGATGTCGGGCGCGGAGCCGTGGATCGGCTCGTAGACGCCCGCGCCGGGGCCACCGATCGATGCGGAAGGCGACAGGCCCAGCGAACCCGCCAGCACCGAGGCTTCATCCGTCAGGATGTCGCCGAACATGTTCTCGGTCACGATCACGTCGTACTCGGCGGGACGCGTGAGCAGATGCATGGCCATGGAATCGACCAACTGGTGCTCCAGTTCCACATCGGGGTAATCCGCACCGACGCGTGTAGCGACCGAACGCCACAGGCGCGAGGTCTCCAGCACGTTGGCCTTGTCGACCGAGGTGACCTTCTTCTTGCGCGTGCGTGCCAGCTCGAAGGCATGACGAACGACACGCTCGATCTCCACGACGCTGTAGCGGCACTCGTCGGTTGCGTCGGTATCACTGCGCGTTTTCGCGCCGAAGTAGATGCCGCCGGTGAGCTCGCGGATAAACACCAGATCCACACCCTTCGTGCGTTCGGGCTTCAGCGGCGACAGGGCCGCCGTGCGCGGGTGCAGCTTCAGCGGGCGCACGTTCGCGAAAACGCCGAGCAGCTTGCGCATGGCCAGGAGACCCTGCTCGGGACGAACCGTCGCGTTCGGGTCCGACCACTTCGGGCCACCCACGGCGCCCAGCAGGATGGCGTCCGCGGCCAGCAGCGCTTCACGCGTTGCCGGTGGCAGCGGATCGCCAAAGCGATCGATCGCGTCGCCACCGATCGCATGCTCGGCGAAAGTGAACTGATGACCGAAGCGCTCGGCGACCTGGCGCAGCACAGCTACGCCAGCCGCAGCGACTTCGGGGCCGATACCGTCACCCGGCAGTACGACGATCTGGGCCTTCATGCGGCTTCCTCCATGCGGTTCTCGAAGGTGGCGATGGCGGCTTCGTGTTGCAGCAGGAAGCCCATCTGATCGACGCCGTTGAGCAGGCAGTGACGCGAGAAGGCGTCGAGGTCGAAGCGGATCGTTCCGCCGTCGGGCAGGCGGATCGAGCCATCGGCGATGTCGATACGCAGTTCGATGCCGGGATTGTCGAGCAGCCAGCGGTGTTCCGCCGCGCTCACGACGATGGCGAGCAGGCCGTTCTTAAGCGAGTTACCCCGGAAGATGTCCGCAATCTCGCTGGAGATGACCGCCTGGATGCCGTAGTCGAGCAGGGCCCACGGCGCGTGCTCACGCGAGGAACCGCAGCCGAAGTTATGACCGGCGACCAGGATGGCGCAGCCGCGGGCGTTTGCCTGATTCAGCGGGAAGGCAGGGTTGTCGCTGCCATCGGCGGCATAACGCCAGTCTTCGAAGCAATGCTTGCCCAGCCCCGTGCGTTCGGTCGTGGTGAGGAAGCGCGCCGGGATGATCCGGTCGGTGTCGATATTTTCGTTGCGCAGCGCCGCGGTACACGAATGCACGTAGGCGAGCGGGCGGCTGGTCGGGCTCATGCGGCAACTTCCTGGGTCATGTATTCGCGGGGATCGGTAACGCGTCCGGCGATCGCCGACGCGGCGGCGACGAGCGGGCTGGCGAGCACGGTGCGTGCGCCCTTGCCTTGGCGTCCCTCGAAATTACGGTTGCTGGTGGCGACGACGAGCTGGCCCGGCTGGGCCAGGTCGCCGTTCATGGCAATGCACATGGAGCAACCCGGCTCGCGCCACTCGGCGCCTGCGGCGCGGAATATCTCGTGCAGGCCTTCGCGCTCGGCGTYGCGACGAACCTGCTCCGAGCCTGGGACGACCAGCATGCGTACGCCGGCGGCGACCGTGCGACCACGCATGATTTCCGCGGCGGCGCGCAGGTCGGACAGGCGACCGTTGGTACAGCTGCCGATGAAGACCACGTCGACGGCCGCCCCTGCGATCGGCTTGCCGGCGACCACCTGCATGTAGTCGAGGGCACGCTGCTCGACCGCGTCTGCCGCGGCAGGGACGTTCGCGTGAATGGCGACGACCATGCCCGGATGCGTGCCGTATGTGACCGACGGCTGGATCGCCGAGGCGTCGATGCGCACCTCGCGGTCGTAGGTAGCGCCGGCATCGCTGGGCAGGGTGCGCCAGTGGGCGACGGCACGATCCCATGCGTCGCCCTTCGGCACGCGCTCGCGGCCTTCCAGCCACGCGAATGTCGTCTCGTCCGGAGCAATCAGGCCGGCACGCGCGCCCGCTTCGATGGACATGTTGCAGACGGTCATGCGCTCTTCCATCGACAACGCGCGTATCGCATCACCCTTGTACTCGAGCACGTATCCCGTACCGCCACCGATGCCGATGGTGCCGATGATGTGCAGGATCAGGTCTTTCGCCGTGACGCCACGCTGCAGGGCGCCATCCACATGGATGGCGAAGGACTTCGGCTTGCGCTGGAGCAAACACTGGGWGGCCAGTACATGGCCGACTTCCGTCGTGCCGATACCGAAGGCCAGCGCGCCAAAGGCGCCATGGGTGGCGGTATGGCTGTCGCCGCAGACGATGGTCATGCCGGGCTGCGTCGCGCCTACTTCGGGACCGGCGACGTGGACAATCCCGCGCTGCGGGCTGTCCCAGCCCATGAGGTCGACGCCAAACTCGCGAACATTCGATTCCAGCTTCGCGACCTGTGCTTCGGCTTCCTTCGTGTAGTACGGACGAACGCCGCTTGCATTGGCGGGCAGGGTCGGCGTGGAGTGATCGAGCGTCGCCAGCGTGCGATCGGGACGACGCACCTGCAGGTTGCGCGAGCGCAATTCATCGAAGGCCTGCGGGGAGGTCACTTCGTGGACCAGGTGCAGGTCGATGTAGAGCACGCCCGGTGTGCTCTCGGTCTCCGGAGCGACCTGGTGGCTGTCCCACAACTTGTCGAACAATGTACGCGCGCTCATGCGGCGGCCCTCCCGGCAACGGCAGGCTCGTCGATGGCGGTCAGCCAGCCCCAGCGGTCTTCGGTGCGACCGTCGAACAGGCCGAAGAAGTCTTCCTGCAACTGGCGCGTGATCGGGCCCGGCCGACCATTGCCAACGGGCTTGCGATCGACCGAGCGCACCGCGGTGACTTCCGCGGCCGTACCCGTCATGAACACCTCGTCGGCGAAATACAACATTTCTCGCGGCAGCGATTGCTCGACGACGTTGAAGCCGCGCTCGCGGGCCAGGGTCAGCACGGAGTCGCGCGTGATGCCGCAGAGGATCGACGACGCGGCGGGCGGCGTGTAGATGGTGCCCTTGCGCACGATGAACAGGTTCTCACCGGCACCTTCGCTCAGCAGGCCATCGGTGCCCAGCGCGATGCCTTCCGCGAAGCCGCCATTGATCGCCTCACGGGCGATCAGCTGGCTGTTGAGGTAATTGCCGCCGGCCTTCGCACCGCTCGGGTAGGTGTTGGGTGCGGCGCGGTTCCAGGAGGAGACACACACGTCCACGCCGTTCTCGATGGCATCGGCGCCGTGGTAAGCGCCCCAGGGCAGGGCGATGATGGCGACATCCACCGCGGTATCCAGTGACGGAGCGAGGCTGAAGGTGAAGCCGCTGCGGAAGACGATCGGACGGACATAGGCGGAGGTGAGGCCGTTGGCGGCGATCACGTCACGGCAGGCGCGATTGATCGCGTCGGCGTCGTAGGGCATCGTCAGGTCGTAAATGCGGGCGGAGTGGAACAAGCGCTCCGTGTGTTCTTCCAGCCGGAAGTAGCGCGGTCCGTCGGGCGTGGCATAAACGCGCACACCTTCGAACACGGAGGAGCCGTAATGCAGCGCATGCGCGCCGACATGCACGGTGGCGTCGGCCCAGGTCTTGATGCGACCGTTGTGCCAGAGATGGGTCGGGGCTTCCATGTGTTGCTCCTTCAGGGACTGACCGCGAGGGCGGCGGCTGGGGTGGTGTTCTGATGCATTGCCATCAGCGAAGTGAGGTCATCGTTGGTCACTGACCGCTGTTTGTCTGTAAGGGTTTTAAAACTTTCGAAGACGGCGTCGAGCGTTGCTTCGTCTACCTCGTACTCGAGTTCGACCAGTCGCTGGCGCAGCGCGTGGCGGCCGGAGTGCTTGCCCAGAACCAGCGAGGTCTTCGCGCCGACATCCTGCGGACGCATGATTTCGTAGGTGCCGCGGTGCTTGAGCATCCCGTGCTGGTGAATGCCGGATTCATGGGCGAAGGCGTTGTCGCCGACGATGGCCTTGTTGCGCGGCACGGCCTGGTTGGTGACTTCGGCCAGCAGGCGCGAGGTGGGGAACAGGCGCTCGGTGACGATGCCGGTGTCGACCTTGAACAGCGGGCGGCGCGTGTGCAGCGCCATCACAATTTCTTCCAGCGCGGCATTGCCGGCACGCTCGCCGATGCCGTTGATGGTGCATTCCACTTGCCGCGCGCCGGCGCTGATCGCGGCCAGGCTGTTGGCGGTGGCCATGCCCAGGTCATCGTGGCAGTGCGCGGAAAACACCACGCGGTCCGCGCCGCGCACGTGCTTGCGCAGGTAGGCGAACATCTCGGTAATTTCCTGCGGGGTGACGTAGCCGACGGTGTCGGGAGCGTTGAGGACGCAGGCACCGGCTTCGACAGCGACGGAAAAGATCTCGGCGAGATAGTCCGGCTCGGTGCGCAGCGCGTCTTCGGCGGAGAATTCGACTTCGTGAGCGAGGGCCTTGGCCCGGAGGATCGCCGTTGCAGCGATATCGATCACTTCCTGCTTGCTCTTGCCGAGCTTGTGCTCGCGGTGCAAGGGACTGGTGGACAGGAACAGGTGGATCCGTGAGTGTCGCGCGCCTTGCAAAGCCTTGCCCGCACTGTCGATGTCCGCTGKCTGACATCGGGCCAGTGCGGCGATCGTGGGCGTCTTCAGCGTCCTCGCGATCTCCGCCACGGCGGCGAAATCATCGGGCGAGGCTTGAGGGAAGCCGGCCTCGATGATGTCGACGCCCAACGCTTCCAGGGCA
>NZ_JBFUIT010000245.1:0-6338 GCF_056401735.1 Luteibacter sp. P4_D7_3 | reverse complement strand
GCGTGCCGGTGCCTGTGGACGGCGAGGGCCTGGACGTGGCCGCTGGCATGGCACGCGCCCCGGATGCGCGCGTGGCCCTGGTCACGCCAGGTCAGCAGGCCCCGCTGGGCGTGACGCTTTCCCTGGATCGACGGCATGCCCTGCTGGACTGGGCTCACGCGGGCGACCGCTGGATTGTCGAGGACGACTACCTCGGCGAGCTCCAACTGGCCCGGCGTGCCGCACCCGCACTGGCATCGATGGACGCCAGGCGGGTCGTCCATATCGGCACCTTCAGCAAGACGATGTCGCCCGCGCTACGGGTGGGCTATCTGGTCGTGCCGCTCGATCTGGTCGGTCAGGTGACCGAGGTGGTGGGCACGCTGGATCCCGCGCCGCCCCCTTCCGTCCAGCTGGCGCTGGAGGCGTACATGCGCGACGGCCATTACCTGCGTCACCTGCGCCGTATGAAGCGTGCCTATGCCGAGCGGCGGGATGCCCTGGTGACGGCGTTGAACGGGTTGGGGATCGATCATGAGCCCGCTGGCCTCGCGATCCACATCCGTTTGCCCGAGGGTATGGACGATGTCAGCGTGGCCCGCGACGCACTGGCCGAATATCTTTCACCGATTCCGGTGTCCCCCTGGTACGCGGGTGGGGTTGAGTCGCGAAGCGGATTGCTTCTGGGTGTCACCAATGTGCCGCCCGAACACGCGGCAGCGTTCGCCGAGCGTCTCTGGCGGATCGTGCAACGCCAGGGCGCGTGAGATAATCACGCTTTCAACGGAAACATCGTTTGTCCATCATCCCCGACATCCTGCCGGCTCCGACCGACTCCTTCACCGACGCCGACCGTGCGTGGATGGCGCGCGCACTCGCGCTGGCCGAGCACGCGCGCGACGCCGAAGGTGAGGTGCCCGTGGGAGCCGTGCTGGTCATGGATGGCGTGGCGGTCGGCGAAGGCTGGAACCGGAATATCACGCTCAACGATCCGACCGCGCATGCGGAGATCCAGGCCTTGCGAGCGGCGGGGCAGGCGGTGTCGAACTATCGTTTTCCGGGGTCCACGCTGTATGTGACGCTGGAGCCTTGCGCCATGTGTGCCATGGCCATGGTGCATGCCCGCGTCGGCCGTGTCGTGTTCGGGGCAACAGACCCCAAGACAGGCGCGGCGGGCAGTGTGTTCGATACGCTGGTTTCCGATCGGCACAACCACCGGGTGGACGTACAGGGCGGTCTGGAAGCCGGGGCCGCCAGCGACATGCTGCGCCAGTTCTTTCGTGCGCGACGCTAAGCGTAAGGCGCGAGCGCTTCCGCACAGGATTGCTCGATCTTCAGCGTCAGCAGTGCATCGGCGCGTGTCACACCGAGGTTGACCGACGCGATGGGTAGCCCGCGCCGGGAGGCTTCGAGCACGAAGCGATAACCCGAATAGACCATCAGCGATGAGCCCACCACGAGCATGGCATCTGCCCGGCCCAGATGAGCCCACGCGGTGTCGACACGTGCGCGCGGCACGTTCTCGCCGAAGTACACGACATCCGGCTTGAGGATCCCGCCGCACACCGTGCATGCGGGAATCTCGAAGTGGGAGAAGTCCACCCCGTCGAGATCGGCGTCGCCGTCGGGTGYGATGGTGGCATGAAGGTCCAGCCACGTTGGGTTGGCGGCTTCAAGTCGTGACTGCATGGTGTCGCGACGGGTGATATCCCCGCATTGCATGCAGCGCACGCGGTCGAGTCGCCCGTGCAGATCCACGACGTTGATGCTCCCGGCGGCCTCATGCAGGCCGTCGACATTCTGCGTGAGCAACAGCTCGATGCGCCCGCTGTGCTCCATGGCGGCAAGGGCTCGATGGGCCACGTTCGGCTGCACGCTGCCGAAGTGACGCCAGCCGATCATGCCCCGCGCCCAGTACCGTGCCCGCGCGGGCGGACCGCTCATGAACATCTGCAGGGTCATCGGCGGGCTGCGTTTCCAGGCGCCCTGGACATCGCGGTAATCGGGAATGCCGGAGTCCGTGCTGATGCCCGCGCCCGTGACGACGAACAGGCGCGAGTACGTCTGCAGGAACGCGCGAAGCGGGTCGTCGGTCTCGTGGGCGGGCAGGGTATTCACGGCCGTGAGACTATAGCCGATCGCTGTCGCGGTGTTCGCGTAGCAGGTCCAGGATGGCCGCGGCGTCATCGCCGAAGTCACGGACCGAACGGTCGATCGCTTCGTGGCGGCCGGTGGCGAGATCACGCTCCAGCAGCAACCCGACCTGGGCCAGGCCGCTGGCTTCGGCCATACCGAGCACGCCCGCCACGCGATGTAGCCAGGCCTGGAGATGGTCGCTGCCAGCCTTCGCCAGCAGGCCGTCGAGATCGGCGAGGTCGCGGCTAAGCGCATGGTCCAGCGACGCGATCACTTCGGCCAGTGCCGCCTGGCCTCCGAGGGTGCACCTGAGCGCCTCGATGTCGACGTCCGGCACG
Organism: Luteibacter sp. P4_D7_3; assembly: GCF_056401735.1. Taxonomy (NCBI): domain Bacteria; kingdom Pseudomonadati; phylum Pseudomonadota; class Gammaproteobacteria; order Lysobacterales; family Rhodanobacteraceae; genus Luteibacter; species Luteibacter sp. P4_D7_3. Next base: position 3,885 of record NZ_JBFUIT010000245.1, on the reverse strand, counting down.
CGTCGTGGCATCGAAAAGGTTATTTCGACGATGACGCGCGTACCGAAGTCGGCGCCCGACTCGATCTGGAGCCGACCGCCAAGGTGCGCGAGGGTGGCGGCGGGTATGAGGAATTTCGGATCGCTGGCCGTCGTGGCTTCGCCATCATCGGCGACGGTGAGATGCACCGTCTGGCTGGTCCGTGTCTCGCCCACGAGGTCGACTTGCAGGGCGGCGTAGCCACCTGCGGCGACATCGATCGCACGCTCCAGCAGGTAACCGACGACGCCTCCCAGTTCATCCATCGCACCCGTCAGATCGGGCGCCACGGCAGGGTCCACGTCCAGTTCCAGTGTCGTTTGGCGGGCGCGGGCCAGGGGGGCATAGCGACGACCGAGGTGGGCGAGTAGCGCGGGCAGGTCATCGATCGCGCGGTGCCGACGGAATCGGGAAACAAGGCGTCCGAGTCGTCGCAAGAGGCACGCGAATGCGTGTCGCGAGCTTGGCGTACGCGGGTGCGATGTGCTCAACTTCGCGCCCCGTAGGTGGCGCCCCGGAAACGCTTGCCACGGTAGGGACCGCACATCGGGAAAGGATCACTCATGGTGTACCGCGTTATCCTGGCCGACGATCACCCCGTCGTGCTTAAAGGCCTCAGCCTGGCGTTGGCAAAAGACGGTCTCGCGACCATTGTCGGCGAAGCGCAATCGCCCGACGAACTGCTCGCGCTGCTTGGTGAAGTGGCTTGCGATGCACTGATCACCGACTTCAGCATGCCCGCGCCGGGTCGCGACGGCCTGGCGCTGCTCGCCGACGTGCGCGCGCGCTTTCCCGAGATGCCGGTGATGGTCATCACGACGCTGGCCAACCCGGCGCTTTACCGCGAAATCCTTGCGACGGGTGTACGCGGCTTGATCGGCAAATCCGGCGATGCACGGGAAATTCCGGAGGCGCTGGTGGAGATCGTGTCGAACCATGTCTACCTCGGATCATCGGTACGGGCGTTACTCGGTGCACCGCCGGGCACGCCGATGGGAAAGTCGGGAACCCTGGCAGACCTGTCACCACGAGAGTTGACCATCCTTCGCCTGTTCGCCGGCGGCAACAGCGTGACGGACATCGCCCGGGAAACCGGGCGGGGCCTGTCGACCATCAGCCAGCAGAAGACCAATGCGATGCGCAAGCTCGGACTCGAGACGGACGCGGAGATCTTCGAGTACATCGATCGGTTGCGACTCTAAGACGCTTGGGCGAGGGACCGCCGTGACGATAGCGGCAGGACAACGCCCGGACCATGGAAGAATTCTGAAAACGTTGACAACCCATCACATGTCGCGGCCTACAATGGCGAGTCGAGGTGCCGCGTGGGCACCGTCCAAGGAGATAGCATCGGTGAGCGCCAAGATCAGTCCGTTCGCGGGCAAGCCCGCGACAGAAGTTCCGTCGGTCGACATCGCTGCGCTCCTTGCCGCCTACCACGATCTGCGGCCGGACCCTTCGGTCCCCGAGCAGCGCGTGGTGTTCGGCACGTCCGGTCACCGAGGTTCCTCCTTCGATCGCTCGTTCAACGAGTGGCACGTCTGGGCCGTGGTGCAGGCTATCTGCGAGTACCGGGCGCAGGCGGGTATCGACGGTCCTCTCTTTGTCGGCATCGACACCCACGCGCTGTCCGGGCCCGCCTACGAGAGCACCCTCGAGGTGCTTGCCGCGAACGGCGTCCAGGCGCTTGTGTCGACGGCCGGCGAGTTCACGCCGACGCCTGCCGTGTCGCATGCCATTCTTGCGTTCAATCATGGGCGCGACCGCGGCAAGGCCGATGGCATCGTGATCACGCCGTCACATAACCCGCCCGAAAGCGGCGGCATCAAATACAACCCTCCCCATGGCGGTCCCGCGGACACCGATGCCACCTCATGGATCGCTGCGCGTGCGAACGTGCTGATCGAGGGCGATATTCGCGACGTGAAGCGCTTTACGTTCGCACAGGCGCGGCAGGCCGCCACGACGCGCGAGTACGATTTCCGCGAGCGCTACGTAGAAGACCTGGGCGACGTGCTCGACCTCGAGGTGATCCGCGGCAGCGGCGTTCGCATGGGTGTGGATCCACTCGGCGGCGCCGGTGTGCACTACTGGGGGATGATCGGCGAGCGCTACGGGCTGGATCTCACGGTCGTCAGTGACGTGGTCGACCCCACGTTCTCCTTCATGTCGCTGGACTGGGACGGACGCGTTCGCATGGATCCGTCGTCGTCGTACGCCATGCAGCGCCTCATCGGGCTCAAGGACAAGTTCGACGTCGCCTTCGCCTGTGACACCGACCACGACCGCCACGGTGTCGTCGCACCCAGCGCAGGGCTCATGCAAGCGAACAGCTACCTCGCCACCGCGGCGTGGTACCTGTTCCAGAACCGTCCGGGCTGGCGCGATGATGCCGCCGTGGGCAAGACCGCCGTGAGCACGGGGCTGCTCGATCGCATCGCGAAGCATCTGAGCCGGCCGTTGCTCGAGGTGCCCGTGGGCTTCAAGTATTTCGTTTCGGGCCTCTACGACGGCAGCCTGGGCTTTGGCTGCGAAGAAAGCGCGGGTGCCTCGTTCCTGACTCGAAACGCCGCGGCCTGGTCGACCGACAAGGACGGCATCGCCGCGGCACTGTTGGCGGGTGAAATGACGGCGAAGCTGGGGCGCGATCCCGGCTTGATATACCGCCAGATCACCGACACGCTGGGCGATCCCGCCAACGCGCGTATCGATGCGCCCGCCACCCATGCCCAGAAGAGCCGCCTGTCGAAGCTGGCCCCCGAGCAGGTCACCTCGAAGACGCTGGCAGGCGATCCCATCGTCGCGATCGTGAACCAGGCCAACGGGCAGGCGATCGGCGGCATCAAGGTCATGTCGGATCAGGCCTGGTTTGCGGCCCGGCCGTCAGGAACCGAGGACATCTACAAGGTCTACGGCGAGAGCTTCCGTGGCAAGGAACATCTGGCCAAGGTGCTTGAAGAGGCCCAGGCGATGGTCGACGGCGCTCTCGGCTAGGTGCTTTCGACCTAAAGAAACGCGACGGCGCGCCGAAATGGGTGTTCCACATACCCGATCCGGCCCTCTTCGTGAATCTTTTTCGTTCCACCCAGGCAAGGTATACCGCCTTCGTCCTGGCGTATTTTCTTGCGCTCGTCGTCCTGACCTTCGTTGTGGTCCGGCTATTCGTGACGCCCGATCTACGTCGCAGCGAGGCCGAACGGGTCGGTCGCAACGTGGACGAGATTGGTCTTGTCATCACCAACAAGCTGCACCAGGTCGAGGCGCAGCAGCGCAGCATCACGCAGAGCGTGGCGCTGATGGACAGCGCTTCGATCGACCGGCTGCAGCCTGGTCTCGTCGACCAGTACGGTGACCAGGACGTGTTCGGCGGCGGCATCTGGCCGTTGCCGTTCAAGCGCGAGGCCACGAAGGAGCGTGACAGCACGTTCTTTGCGCGCGACGCCGCCACCGGCAAGCTTGTCGTCAACACCCACTGGAACCAGCCCGATGCCCTGAAGTACTGGGAGCAGAGCTGGTACAAGAACGGCCTGACCGCGCCGCGCGGACATTGCCTCTGGGCGGACGCCTATAAGGACGCCGCCAGTGCGCAGCCGCGCACGAATTGCGCCATGGCCATCTACCAGGGCGACGAGATCTTCGGCGTCTCCACGGTGGATGTCACGCTGGGCTTCTTCAATCGTCTCGTCGCCGACATGGAAGGCAAGGTGCACAGCCAGATCCTGATCGTCGAGCCGAACGGTACGATCGTCAGTAACACCACCTATATCAAGGACGAAATCGTCCTGAAAAAGCTGGCCGACCTCGCGGCGACGTCGCCGATGATCGCGCAGGTCAAGGACGCCATGCCCGAGCTGGGCAAGGCAAAGC
>NZ_JBFUIT010000244.1:0-6357 GCF_056401735.1 Luteibacter sp. P4_D7_3 | reverse complement strand
CAGTACGGTTACTCGCTGTGGGAGCTCGAGGTCTACGGTACCGACGGCGGTGGCACGACGCCGACGCAGCCGACCAACCCCGGTTCCAACGATCCGTCGCAGGGCTTCGATTACTCGGTGTATCCGGGCTTCATCGGCACCCAGCTGCGCAACACGACCAATGGCAAGTGGACCGACGACAAGGTGTACGTCGCGGTGATCGGTCGCGATCCGAAGACGAACGTGTTCTCGTGGGTCAAGCCGGATGGCACGATCGCGCCGCTCGCGGTTGAGGACAACGACGGCAACGGCCACCTCACCAAGAACGGACAGAACTATCCGAACTACTTCTTCACGCTGGCGCAGTCCAAGCTGCTCCTGCTGCCGAAGCTGGATTCGGGTCGCATCTTCGTCTCGGTTGGTGAACCGATGTACATCAAGGTGCTCAAGGCCGCCGACAACTCGATCGGCTTCGCGGGCCCCAATCCGCTCAACGGCACCGATCCGAACATCGGCGTCTACTACGACTGGTACGAGTTCACCTGGAACGACAACGCCATCTTCATCAACACGACGCAGGTGGATCAGTTCTCCATCCCGCTCGCGCTCGATGTGTTCGGCGGCAACAAGACCCGTCACGTGTCGTCCGGCATCACRCAGACGCGCGCGCAGATCTTCGCGCAGTACAACCAGGAAGTGCCGGCCGAGTTCGCGCTGACCCAGGCGGATCCGGTCCGGATCCTCGCTCCCGGCAAGGATCAGTTCGACGTCGGCAAGCCGCAGGAGCATTACTTCGACAGCTACATCGACGATTCCTGGACGTACTACCAGAGCCACGTGCTTGAGATGACCATCGGTGCCAAGCAGTTCGAAGGAACCGTGGTCAACGGTGTACTGACCTTCACCCACACGAACTGGGCGGATACGCACGAAGCGGACGAGCCGGAAGGCATGCTCTTCAACGTGCAGAAGCCGACCACGCAGGACGTGCTGGAAGGCAAGGGCAACCTGGCTCGCTCTAGCGACCCGTGGGGCGTGGAAGGCCAGCTGGAGGCGCAGATCTGCGCAGCGTTCAACCGCCACGTGATGGAAGACACCACGCAGTGGAAGGATGCCTCTTCGTTCTACCTGCAGTCGCCGGCGAACTACTACTCGCGTTTCTGGCACCTGCACGGCGTGAACGGCAAGGCCTACGGCTTCGCGTACGACGATGTATCCGACCAGAGCTCGACGTTGATCGAGACGCAGCCGGAACATCTCGAACTCGGGATCGGTTGGTAATGGGTTGAAGTAAGACAAGGGTGGCGGGACGACCCGCCGCCCTTTGCAAAGGAGAGCCCGGCTTACGCCGGGCTTTTTTTTTATGTAGGAGCCGATTCATCGGCGATAACCAGACCGCCAAAACGCCCGGACACCCGTCCGGACGCCCCGCGCATCGTCCGCGGACACGACCGATGCGTTCGTCCGACCGGCGTAAACCGCCCAGGAATGCGCCCTGCGGCCCATTCCATCGGTTGGCACGTCCGATGCAACATTAATCGCGAACCCCACTTCAACATCGTCAAAGGACAACGACTATGAAATTCGAAACCGCCATGCTGCAGACCTTCTTCGCCGCCGGTGTGCTGACCTGCCTGCTGATGCTGGGCGCCTTTGTGGCTTCGCCCGCTACGCATGTGGCATCGGCCGCCGCCTTCGTCGTCGCCATTCGTTGAGCGCGTCACGAGACATTTCTGTACGACGAAGATTTCTGTAGGAGCCGATTCATCGGCGATAGCCAGATTGCCGCGCCACGCCGCCTTCGATAATGTCGTCATCAGAACCCGGCCCACAGGCACGACGAATGAATCGCCCTCTCAGCGACGCAGAAAAGCAGCTTCTTTGCTGGATGCTCGAGAATGGGCCGACTTCAGCAGTTGGCTTTTTGTCTCAAGTTGATTTGCTCGAAGTTTCACCCTGGAAGTGCAAGTGCGGGTGCGCGAGCCTTCAATTCGAAATGAAGGATTGCCCTGCGCCAACGGGTGGCATGCGACCTCTAGCTGAATACGTCTTTCGGTCGGGATCGGAGCGCAGCGGCATCTTCGTATACGAACAGGCGGGTCGGCTGGCAGGGATCGAGGTCTATGGACTGACCGGAGAAGCGGCGAAGACACTTCCGAAAATCAACGATCTAGAGTCTTTCTGCGATGGCTCGCTTCCCTAAGCGCTGATGCGATCGCGGTAGTGAGGTGAACGGTAGCCTGGTTATCGCCGCTGCAGCGGCTCCCACATAAAAAAAGGCTCTTTGCGGATTACCGGGCCCGGGCGCGCGGGTTTCGGGCGGGGCATTCTTTCGCATCTCGCATCTCGCATCTCGCATCTCGCGCATAGCTCGCCTTCGGCCTCGCGGGCTCGGCTTCGCCRTCGCTTCGTACACCTGGGCGTCTCGCGGGGACACCAAGGTCTCTCACGACGATACGGTCAGCTGGACGGAGAGCCGTTGGGGGTGGGAGTTGCCGCCGAAGCCGGCCGTTACGGCGGTCGTGCAGATACGTCATTTCCGGCGCGGCGAGCGTTTTCGTCGCCGCTGCGCTGCCTCGCGCAGACGATCTCGACGCGCTGGAGCCGACCGTTTGGCGATGGCGAAGAGCCAGCAGCCGGCGCGGCGCTGCTTTGTCGGCTCGACCCACACGAACCTCAGGGATGGGAAGAGTCTTCGGTGCCCACCCTCGAGGCGAGTTCCGCACAAGTGGAGCGGCCGTAGGCCAAATAAGTACACGGCCGCGCAGCGGCCTTTCCGGTACGAAACGCGGAGGACGTGTCTGAGCAGCGAGGGTGGGCACCGAAGGCTCTGCGCCGCTACGTCCGCACGCCGAAGGCTCTGCGCGCCACGTCTAAACGCCGAAGGCTCTGCGACTCACCGTCTTCGGCGTCCCCGGCATTCCGCGAAGAACCTAAAAAAAGCCGGCGCGAGAGGCGCCGGCTTTTCATTGAGGAGCTTCGCTGCTGAAGCGGCTCCTACAGTGGGGCGTGAGRCTTAGGCTTCGTCGTCGCCCGAGCCGGCTTCGAGCTCCTTGATGATGCGGTACAGCTCGCGGAACGCGTGGAGCGGCTTGCTTGCTTCGCGTTCGGCCTTCGCCTGGCGGACCAGTGAGCGAAGGTGCTGGCGATCGAGGTTCGGGTATTCGTCGAACAGTTCGCCGAGCGCGACGTCACCGCCTTCCAGCAACTTCTCGCGCCTCGCTTCAAGGCGGTGCATATGAGCGGCTTCCTGACGCTGGCGATCGCGGTCCTCACCCAGCGCGGCGCGCGCGTCGGTGAAGGCCTCGTCGCCGTGGCGGCGCATCTGCTTGGCGAGGAAGGCCAGCTGGCGCTTGTGGGCGATGTGGGCGGTGACCTTACGGGTGCGGCCGATCTCGTCGACGATGTCTTCGGGCAGCTTCAGCTTGGGGATGCGGCTGGGCGGCAGTTCGACCAGCTGCTTGGCCAGCTTGAGCATGTCGAGGGCATTGCGGCGCAGTTCGCTGCGGCTCGGGCCGAAGTCTTCTTCTTCGTCGTCCTTCTTCGGGCGATCGTCGTAGGGCTTCATGGCTGGGTCTCCGGCGTGGCAAAAAGGTCGGTGGCTTCGCCTTCGAAGGCGAAGCGGGCTTGCGTGCGGCCGTCGTGTTCGACGGTCTCGGCGAACATCGCCGCGGGGCGGACCCACAGGCCATGCTCGCCGTAAAGGGCCTGGTAAACCACGAGTTCTTCCATGGTTTCGCTATGCCGGGCGGTGCCGAGCACGCGGTAGGGCATACCCTTGAAGTGGCGGTAGAAGCCGACACGGATGCTCATATGTGTTCCATGGCACCATGCGCGGTGCGTTGCTTTTTAATCGGGTGACGCGACCCCATCTGGATGGAATCGGCCGCGTGCGGCCTGCCATTCTAACCGCCAGCCCCCGGGAAGCCCACGTGAGCCTCGTTTCCACCGTTGACAGCAGCCAGCAGGACCTCGATCGCCTCGCCACCCTTGCCGAGGACACCATCCGCCGAGCCCGCGCCGCCGGTGCGACCCAGGCCGAGGTTTCCGCCAGTGTCGATGTCGGCCTGAGTGTGAATGTCCGCCTGGGCGAGGTCGAAACCGTCGAACACACGCGGGACCGCGGCTTCGCCCTCACCGTGTACTTCGGCCAGCGCAAGGGCTCGGCGAGCACCGCCGACCTCAATCCGGACTCGATCCAGGCCACGATCGACCAGGCCTGCGCCATCGCCCGGTTCACCGAAGACGACCCGGCTTCCGGTCTGGCTGAGGCCGATCGTATGGCCACGACCTTCCCCGATCTGGACCTGTGGCACCCCTGGGACCTCGATGTGGACCGCGCCATCGCCCTGGGACAGGAGATCGAGGACGCTGGCCGCGCCATCGGCGGCATCACCAATTCCGACGGTTCGAGCGTGAGCGCCGGCCAGAGCCTGTCGGTCTACGCCAATTCTCATGGTTTCCTCGGGCGTGAACGCGGCACGCGCCACTCGCTGTCGGTTGCCCTGATCGCCGGCGACGACGATGACGGCATGCAGCGCGACTACTGGTATGACAGCCAGCGCAGCGCGGCTGATTTCATGGATCCCGCCGCGATCGGCCGCAAGGCCGCCGAGCGCACCTTGGCGCGTCTCAATGCACGTCGCCTCGGTACCCGGCAGGCCCCGGTGCTGTTTGCCCCCGAGATCTCGCGCTCGTTGATCGGCCACCTGCTCGGTGCCGTCAGCGGCGGTTCGCTTTATCGCCGTTCGAGCTTCCTGCTCGACCACGTGGGCAAGCAGATTCTGCCGTCGTGGTTCCGCATCGATGAGAAACCTCTCATTCCGCGAGGCATCGGCTCGTCCGTATTCGACGCCGAGGGCGTGGCCACGATCGACGCGCCCCTGATCGTCGATGGCGTGCTCGCGCGCTACATCCTGGGCAGCTATTCGGCACGTAAGCTCGGCCTGACCTCCACCGGCAACGCGGGCGGCGTGCACAACCTTCTGGTGAAGACGGGTGACGACGACTTTGCCGGTATGTTGCGCAAGCTCGGCACCGGCCTCCTGGTCACCGAGGTGATGGGGCAGGGCGTATCGATCATCACAGGCGATTATTCGCGTGGTGCATCGGGTTTCTGGGTGGAAAACGGCGAGATCGCTTATCCGGTCGAAGAGATCACCATCGCGGCCAACCTGCGCGACATGTACGCCAACCTTGTCGCCGTGGGCAACGACGTCGACCGTCGCTCGCACATCCTGACCGGCTCGTGGCTGATCGAGAATATGACGATCGCGGGCGAGTGATCGCACCCTGCCGCCCCTGCCGGGGCGGCATGTGTCGGAAGGACGGCTTGACACATCCCTGGCGCTCTCCGACAGTGGGACCGACATCGCCACCGGAGCCGCGCCATGAGTACGCCATCCGATCAGATTCCACCGTCACCCCCGCCGGGCCCGCCGCCGTATGAGCCGGCTCCGCCGGCTTACCAGGGGAACGACGACAAGAACATCGCGGTGTTCACGCATCTTTTGGGCTTCGCCTTCAGCATCCTCGTGCCGTTGATCGTGTGGCTGATCAACAAGGACAAAGCCGATAAGGGCTATCTCGTCACCGAGGCCAAGGAAGCGCTGAACTTCCAGATCACGATCCTGTTGGGCTATGTGATCTGCTGGATCCTCCTGATCATCGTTATCGGCGCCTTTCTGCACTGGGCGTTGTTCATCGTCAACGTGGTCTTCTGCATCATCGCTGCGATGAAAGTCAGCCAGACGGGCAGCTACCGCTATCCGTTCGCGTTGCGGCTGATCAGCTAAGGCGTTGCGACATGATGGAAGGGAGCCCGCGAAAGCGGGCTTCTTTTTTTTAGAAGGGCCGCCGCTACGCGGCGCATGTTCTAGCGGCGTTCGCCGCCTCACGCTCGTGCTTGTTGTGGGGGTCGCGGTCGGGTTGGCCCTTGGGGCCGCGGCGCGGCTCTTCGAGACGGGCCGTAGGCGTCGCTCTCGCTTGCCCGGGAACAGGGCGGCCCTCAGCTTAAGCGGCCCCAAGGGCCAACCCGACCGCGACACCGGAYGTYGAGGTTGCGTGGGGCAAAAGCACCACGCCGCGYCGTCGCCGTGCGCCGCACGACTGCCTCAACGCGCTCCCGTAGGAGCCGCTTCAGCGGCGAACCCTCAGCCTCTCGAGGTTACGAACGAGGCCTTGTGCTGATTGCGCGATCGGTTGAATAGCCTCCACGATGAGGTTCAATGCCTCGTTCGCGACGATCACCGYTGAGGGTTCGCCGATGAATCGGCTCCTACARGAGCGGSGCTGCGACTTGCGGGCGGTGTGCTCGRCCACACGMAACCTCGACGTTCRGTGCCGCGAGGGGCAAGGCCCTTGGGGACGCCTAAGCTG
>NZ_JBFUIT010000243.1:0-6366 GCF_056401735.1 Luteibacter sp. P4_D7_3 | reverse complement strand
CGCATGTGGAAGGCGATGCCACCCTCGACGACCTGCATGTGCCGTTCCTGATCCTGCAACCGCTGGTCKAAAATGCCATCGAGCATGGCGGCAGCGGCGACGGCAGGCGCGTCTCCGTCGACGCGCGGCGGGAGGCGGGCAGGCTGACCTTGCGCGTCCGCGATTTCGGCGGCGGTGCAGGGCGCCCCGGCCACGGCATCGGCTTCGCCAACGTCGACGCGCGCTTGCGTCACCTCTATGGCGAGGACGCCGGTGTGAGCCGCGACGCGGCCGTGGGCGGCGGCTCGGTCGTGACGGTGTGGCTGCCCGCGCGACGTTGGGCGGCGGCATGAGCCTGCGCGCTGTCGTCGTCGATGACGAAGCGCCCGCGCGCGCCAAACTGCGCCGTTATCTCGCGACTGCCGACGGTCTGGAGTGGGTCGGTGAGGCCGGAAATGGCATCGATGCGATCAGCCTTATCCAGCGACTCCGGCCGGACGTGATCTTCCTCGATATCAGCATGCCGGGCATGGACGGTTTCGGTGTGTTGCAGGCACTGGGCGAGCCTTTGCCGGCGGAGATCATTTTCGTCACCGCGCACGACACGCACGCGGTGCGGGCATTCGAAGTGCACGCCTTCGACTACCTGCTCAAGCCCGTAGGACCGCAACGCTTCGATCGCCTCGCCGCGCGACTGCGTCGATTGATCGTTCCATCCGCCGACCTCGCCGTGCGGATGGACGGGTTGCTCGATGCCTTCCCGCCACCAGCGCATTATCTGGAGCGTCTGCTTCTTCCGACCGGTGACCGCGCGGAACTGGTGCATGTCGACCGCATCGATCGCATCGAGTCGGACCGCAATTACATCGATGTCTACGTGGAAGGCACGCCGCGCCGCTTACGCGGCACGCTCGACGCGATGCAGGCTCGACTGTCGCCCGGGCACTTCGTCCGTATCAATCGCTCGACCGTGGTCAGGCTCGATGCGATCCGGGAACTGACACCCTGGCCGGAGGGTGAGCAGCGCCTGCTGCTGCGCGACGGCGCCCGGGTGACCTGGACCCGTCGCTACCTCGACCAGCTGCCGCCAGGACTGGCGCTCCAGCTCTAGGCGCCCGTGTTCGCGCCATGGCGGCCCTGGTCCCTGGAACAGGGGCGTTCGTCCCAGCGCGCGGGCCTGTCGTCCCTGGCGGCGCGCAGACTGCGCAAAATCTCGAAGGGACGACCATGAGAAAGAAAGCACTGATCGCCGTCGGCGTCGTGGCGGTGGCTGCGGCCTCCGCCTGGGCGGTGTTCCGGCCGGACCAGGCGTTGCGTGTCGCCGCGGGTGTGGCCGCGCACCACGTCTGCTCGATGGTCTTCGTCGGTGGCCAGGACCCGCAACGCACTTACGATGAACTGGTCGTGCCGATGATCGGCGATGTGGCGGGGCGCCTGCTCAGGGTGCACGTGTCGCCGGAGACCCAGAGCGTGGCCGTGTCGAGTCCGCTGCGCACGCTGGCTAGCGCCAGCTATGTTCGCGGCTACGGTTGCCGTCTGGATCTGCCGGGCAACATTCCGTTGGTGGCGGATGCGCCGGTCGCGACGCCCCCATCGCGTGATGGGAGCGATTTCGCGCCAGCGCAGGCGGTCGTTACCGACAGGCCCGCCGTCACGGAGGCGCTGGAGCGTGTTTTCAGCGAGCACCCGGGCGAGCCGGCGAAGCAGGTCAAGGCCGTTGTCGTGGTCAAAGGCGGCCATGTCGTCGCCGAGCGCTACGCCGATGGTTTCGGCGTGGGCAGCCCGCTGATCAGCTTCTCCGTCGCGAAGTCGTTCACCAACGCGCTGGTCGGCTTGCTCGTCGTCGACGGCAAGTTGCACGTGGATCAGGCGCTGGACGCCGCCGAATGGCGCCGGTCGGGCGACGCGCGTGGGGCGATCACCGTGGAAGACCTGATGCGCATGCGTAGCGGTCTCGCCGCAGAGGAAGCGGAGTCGGCCTTCAGTCCGGTGGCGCAGATGGAGTTCCTGCACGGCGACATGGCGGGTTTTGCCGCCGCCCAGCCGGCGAAGGAAGCGCCGGGCAAGACCTTCGAATACACCTCGGCCGACACGCTGCTGCTCGACAGGATGATCGGCGAACGGGTCGGCGGTGGCCCGGCTGGGGTGCGGGAGTACGCAAGAAACCGCCTGTTCAGTCACCTTGGCATGCATGACATCACCATGGAGTTCGACGGTAAGGGAACCTTCGTCGGGTCCACGTATGTCTATGCCAGTGCCCGTGACTACGCGAAGTTCGGCTTGCTCTACCTCAACGACGGCGTTGCGCCGGATGGCGAGCGCCTGCTGCCCCGTGGATGGGTGGCGTGGTCGCGCACATCCACCCTGGGGGCGCCCTATGGCGCCGGCTTCTGGACCAACGACGGCCCGAGCGAGCCGGCGACATGGCGCGTCGAAGGAGGGTTCCCAAACGACGGCTTCTACGCCAGCGGCACGATGGGCCAGCGCATCTACATCGTGCCATCGGCGCACCTGGTGATCACGCGCTTCGGTTATTCAGCGCCGCCCGACTATGGCATCAAGGACGATATCGCACTGATCAAGGCAGTTATCGAGGCTTATCGATAGCGAGCAGATCGGGCATCCGGTCGATCACCGCGAGCGCACCGATCGCATGCAGGTCGAGCGACTTGCGATAGCCGTAGCTGACCATGACAAATGCCAGGCCTGCATCGCGCGCGGCAAGCACGTCGCTCTCGGAATCGCCGACCATCAGCGTCTCATCCGGAGCGACGCCTGCTTCCCTGGCAAGATGCAGCAGCGGTACGCCGCTGGGCTTGCGCTCCGGCAGGGTGTTGCCGCCCACGATGCCGTCGATGTACGGCAGCATGCCGCGTATCTCGAGCAAGGGGCGCGCGAACTCTTCGTTCTTGTTCGTGCACACGGCGAGCTTCACGCCCTGTGCGTGCAGGGCAGCCAGCGTGTCGACCACGCCGTCGTAGGCGATGCCGTCCAGCGCCGTCTCGGCATAGTGTTCGAGGAAGCCTGGCATGACCTCGTCGATGTCCGCGTCACTGCCCGCATGGCGAAACGCGTAGGTGATGAGCTTGCGCGAGCCTTCGCCGATCCACTCGGTGATCTGCGCGACGTCGTAGGTGGGCAACTTCCAGTCATGGAGCGTGCGGTTGACCGATTCAGCGATATCGGCCGCGCTATCGACCAGCGTGCCGTCGAGGTCGAAGATGACCAGGGAAAAAGGGAAGGTCAAAGCCATTGCTCCACGCATAAACCCGACATTCTACGCCTTGGCCGGACCGACGCCGTGGCGGAGCAGGGCGAGCGCGTGGCGCGTGATCTGTTCCGGGCCGATGTGGTTGCGCATGGGGTCGTCACGCCATTTGCGCGAGGCCGTCATCGGCAGCACCGTCAGGCTCAGTATCGAACCGATGATCAGTGCGGGATCCAGGTCTTCACCGAGCAGGCCCTCGGCCTGCCAGCGGCGCATGGTATCGAGCACCGTCGCCTGGCGGCTCTCGTTGAAACGCTTGTGGATGTGCTGTTTGAAGAGGTCGTCTTCGCGGAGCATTTCGCCGAAGAAGACGGGGCCGATCCAGGGACTTTCCGCGGCGAGTTCCACAAAGCGCTGGGCCAGTGTGGTGAAGGCGGCGACCGGGTCGTTCGCGTTGTCGAGGAAGATGCCTTCGATATGCCTGCGCATCGGCGCGATGCGCTCGTCGAACAGCACGTCGAACAACTCGTCGCGGGTCTTGAAGTAGTAGTGCACGGCAGCAGGCGTCATGCCCGCGGCGCGCGCGATGGCGGCCAGGGTGGTCTCGGCGTACCCCTGGCGCGCGAACAGTTCCAGCGCGATGCCGACCAGGCGCTGGCGTTGATCGGGGCTGTCGGCCTGGGCGGGCGGGCGGCCGGGGCGGCGGCCGCGGAGGGCGGTTGGATCGACCACGTTTATCTACCTTCGTCGCTAACGAGCATGGATACCACGGTGACGGATGGATTGACGCCGGTCCAGTCCCGGACATATATTAACTTACCACTTAATTAATTTGCAGGTCGTCGTCCCGTGACCACCGAAACCCTTGAGCCACCGGCCGAAACACCCGATGCCGTGCTCCCGGTCGCCGCGCCGGCGCCTGCAACGCCCGCGCCGCCATCGCTGCGCCTCCTGTTTCCCGCATTGATGCTGGTGATGTTGCTGGCCGCTCTCGACCAGACCATCGTCTCGACGGCGCTGCCGACCATCGTAGGTGACCTCGGTGGCCTCAACCAGCTCTCGTGGGTGGTCACCTCCTACCTGCTGACCTCCACCGTCGTGGTGCCCTTGTACGGCAAGTTCGGTGACCTGTTCGGACGAAAGATCGTCCTGCAGACCGCCATCGTGATCTTCCTCCTCGGATCGGTGCTGTGCGGCCTCGCGCAGGACATGACCCAGCTGATCCTGATGCGCGCCCTCCAGGGGCTCGGTGGCGGCGGCCTTCTGGTGATCACCATGGCGGCGATCGGCGATGTCATTCCGCCGGCCGAGCGCGGAAAGTTCCAGGGACTGTTCGGTGGTGTCTACGGTCTGGCCACGGTCATCGGTCCGCTGATCGGTGGCTTCATGGTCGATCACCTCTCCTGGCGCTGGATCTTCTACGTGAACCTGCCGTTGGGCATCCTGTCGCTGGTGGTCATCGCGGCCGTGTTCCATCCGCACGTGCGCCATGTGAAGCACAAGATCGACTACTGGGGTGCCGGCTGGCTCGCGCTATCGCTTAGCTGCCTGATCCTGTTCACCACCGAAGGCGGCACCATGCTGCCGTGGAACGCGTCCGAACTGTGGTTCATCCTCGCCTTTGCGGTGGTCGGCGTGGTTGGTTTCATTTACGAGGAGACCGTCGCCGAGGAACCCATCATTCCGCTGGGGCTGTTTCGCCATCGCACCTTCCTGCTCAGCTGCCTGATCGGCTTCTTCGTCGGTGCCGCGCTGTTCGGCTCGACCACCTTCCTGCCGCTCTACCTGCAGGTAGTAAAGGGCGTCTCGCCCACCGGTGCCGGCATGCAGCTGTTGCCGCTCATGGGCGGCGTGCTGGTCAGTTCCATCGTCAGCGGGCGCATCATCAGCAAGATCGGGCGCTATCGCATCTTTCCGATCATCGGCACGTTCATCGCGACGATCGCCCTGGTGCTGCTCGGTACGCTGAAGGACGAAAGCCCCATCGCGCTGATCTACACCTACGCCGGCCTGCTCGGGCTGGGCCTGGGCATGGTGCTGCAGGTGTTGATCCTGGCCACGCAGAACAGCGTCGACATGAAGATCATGGGTGTGGCGACATCCGGCGTGACGATGTTCCGCTCGATCGGTGGATCGATCGGCGTGTCGGTCTTCGGTACCATCTTCACCAACGGATTGCAGTCGCGCACGGCCAGCTTCATGACCGCAGGGCCCACGTCACCGCGTTCGTTCGGACCGGATGCCGTGGCGAAGCTGCCGCCGGATATCCACGCGCGCTATCTGCACGCGTTCGGCTCGTCGCTGCACACGGTGTACCACGTGGCGGCGTGCGTCATTGCCGTGGCGTTCCTGTTGGCCTGGTGGCTGAAGGATGTGCCGCTCAAGCGTGTACATGCGCCACCGTCCCGAGCCTGACCAGCGCTGCTCAGGCCTGTTGCAGCAACCTGGCATCGCGCCTGGGCGGAAGGCCGAACATCCGGGAGTACTCACGACTGAACTGCGACGCGCTTTCATAGCCGACGGCGAATGCCGCGGTCTCGGCACTGGCGGCTTCGCCGACCATCAGTCGACGGGCTTCGAGCAGGCGCATCTGTTTCTGGTACTGCAGGGGCGTCATCGACGTAAGCCGGCGGAACTGCCGATGAAAGGCCGATGCGCTCATTTTCGCGCTGGCTGCCAGATCGTCGATGCGCATCGGCTCGGCGAAACGGTCGCGTAAGCGGTGGATAGCGGCGATGACGCGATGCGCATGCGTGTTGGCAAGGACCATGCGGGCGACTTCCGCATGGTGCGGGCCGCTGAGCAGCCAATAGGCTATCTCGCGCATGATCGCCGGATACAACAACGGAATGGCCTTCGGTGTATCCAGCAGGCGCACCAGGCGCAACGTACAGTCGGCAAGGGGGCCGTCGAAATCCGTGACGAAGACGCCGGAACCCGGGCCTTCGCCGCCGGGTGCCGGCGTGTCCAGCGCATCGGCGACCTCACGCATGATGGCGAGATCGAACTCGATGATGATGCCGAGGAACGGTTCCGTGGGACTGGCTTCCGCCACCCGCCCGAGCGCCGGCGTCTCTACGCTGACGATAAGCGCCTGGCCCGCGCGGTAGTCCATGTGGCGATCACCGAAAACCGCCCACTTCGCACCCTGCACGAYGATGCACAGGGCCGGCTTGAAG
>NZ_JBFUIT010000242.1:0-6410 GCF_056401735.1 Luteibacter sp. P4_D7_3 | reverse complement strand
TGGTCGAAGCGACCGGGGGTGCAGTCACGACGCTGACCCCGGCCGGCCTGCACGTCTATGAATTCAGCTTCGCGCCGGACAGCCGTCGCCTCGCCTATGTCGCCGCCGAACCGCCGGGCGACAACAACTGGTGGGTGGCGAAGCTCTACGTGCAGCCCGCCGCGGCGACGGCCAAGCCCGTGACGGTCGTCGATACCTCGACGCTCGCCGGTCCGCTGAAGGACCTGCAGATGGCCGTGCCGCGCTTCTCGCCGGACGGCTCGCGCATCGCCTTCATCGGCGGCCTGATGAGCGACCAGGGTTCCACCGGTGGCGATATCTGGACTGTCTCCAGCAACGGCGGTGCCGCACCGGTCGACGTGACCCCGGGCATCACCACCACGCCGGCCTGGATCACCTGGACGGGCGCAGACGAACTGCTCGTTTCCGAGGCGGCGGCCGGCGCCAGCCGCGTGTCGCGTTACGCGCTTTCGGCCAATGGCGACGCCTCCGCGTCCACCGTGTTCGAAGTGCCGATGACGATCGGCGACGGTCGCCTGTCGATGTCCGTGTCGCTCACGGCGGACGCGAGCAAGGCGGTCTTCACCGCCAGTTCCTACGACAAGCCGTTCGAAGTGCATGTCGCCAACCTCGACGGCAAGGCAGCGCCGGTGTCCGTCACCTCGTTCAACGCCGGCCTGAAACCGTCCTGGGGCAAGGCCGAATCCATCACCTGGAAGAACGAAGGTCATGACGTCCAGGGCTGGCTGCTTTACCCGGCCAACTACAACCCGAAGAAGCACTACGGCATGATCGTCTCGATCCACGGTGGTCCGGCGGCCGCCGTGACGCCGCGTTGGCCGGGCGCAGGTTATGGCGGCGCGCCGCTGTCCGCGCTGGGCTACTTCGTCTTCATGCCCAATCCCCGTGGCAGCTACGGCCAGGGCGAAGCCTTTGTCCAGGCCAACCGCAAGGACTTCGGCTACGGCGACCTGCGCGATGTGCTCGCCGGGGTCGATAGCATCGAGAAAACCCATCCCGTCGACGATAAGCGCCTCGGCCTCACGGGCTGGAGCTACGGCGGTTTCATGACCATGTTTGCCGTGACCCAGACCCATCGCTTCAGCGCGGCGGTAGCCGGTGCCGGCATCTCGAACTGGCAAAGCTATTACGGCCAGAACCTGATCGACCAGTGGATGAAGCCGTACTTCGGCGCCTCGGTGTACGACGATCCGGGCGTGTACGCGAAGAGCTCGGCCATCAACTTCATCAAGGAAGTGCGGACGCCGACCCTGATCGTGGTCGGTGAGCGCGACGCCGAAACACCGGCCCCGCAGTCGTTCGAGTTCTGGCACGCGCTGCGCGCCCAGAACGTGCCGACCTCGCTCGTGGTCTACCCGGGTGAGGGGCATGGCTTTGCGCGCGACGCCAGCCGGCGTGACGTGCTGGCCCGGGCCCTGGCCTGGTTCGATCGTTACCTTCCGGCCAACGGGAAGTAGACATTCCCGAACGGTGGTTGACCGAACTACCACCATGGATTGCGTTTTTCCACCGACCCATCATCATTCGGGCTGGTTTCGACACTAAAGTCGGGGGCGGTAGTGGCCGATACTCCCAAGGGAAGCGTCTTGTGCAGGGCCGGAGCGTGGCGTGCTGACAAATCTTAGCGACGCCGGCCTCGACCTGGCGATGGCGAAGTGCGCTCGCTGGTCCCTCATCGGGCCCGGCGAGGGCGACCGCTGCTCGGGTTTCAGTACCGTCGGCGCAGGCCTCGGCTGGCTGGTCGCCCTGATCGTGGTCAGCGCGCTGGCCGGCCTGGTCATCGGCTGGCTCTACACCCAGCGTCGGCGCCTCAATGCACGCCTGAAGGACCCGCGCGAGCAGGCCCGGCGCGCGCTCGCCTTCCATGCCTACCACGACACCCTCACCGGGCTGCCCAACCGCGCCTACCTGATGCAGGAGCTGGAGGAGGCGCTGGCCTCGGGGGAAACGAAGTCGCTGGCGGTGCTCTTCATCGACCTCGACGGCTTCAAGTCGATCAACGACACGCTGGGCCACGAAGCCGGCGACGCCTTCCTGCGTGCGGTGGCTACCTCGCTGCGCAGCAGCGTGCGCGAACGTGACGTGGTCTCGCGCTTCGGCGGCGACGAGTTCGTCGTGGTGGTGCAGGCGTACGGCGGCCTCGAAAACCTCGTGCGCGTCTGCCGCAAGGTGCTCGATCTGGTATCGCAGCCGGTGAACGTCGCCGGGCAGTTCGTCGCCGTCAGCCCGAGTATCGGTATCGCCGTGGCGCCACGTGATGGCGATGTGGCCGAAACGCTCATCCGTAACGCCGACGCCGCCATGTATGCGGTGAAGGAAACGGGCAAGGCCGATTTCCGCTTCTACGAAGAGGGCATGCTCGAGCAGGCACGCGAGCGTCTCGCCCTCACGGTGGAGTTGCGCGAGGCCTTGCAGCGTGGCGAGCTGGACGTGGAATACCAGCCCAAGCGTAACTTGCGCGACGGTACGCTGGCGGGTGTCGAAGCATTGGCACGCTGGCATCATCCCGTGCGCGGCGACGTGCCGCCGGCGGTGTTCGTGCCGATCGCCGAGCGCTCGGCACTCATCCATGCGCTGGGCGAATACGTGCTGCGCTCGGTGCTGACGCAGGTGAAGCTGTGGGATGCGGCCGGCACCCACGTCGACTACGTCGCCATCAACCTCTCCATGCATGAGCTCAGCCGGCCGGCTTTCGTCGAGACGCTGGCTCGCACGGTGCGTTCCTACGGCGTGGATCCCATGCGGATCCGCTTCGAGCTCACCGAGTCCACGGCGATGCGCGAGCCGGAAGAAACCCTGCGCCAGCTGGTCAAGCTGCGCTCGCACGGTTTCGACCTGCTGATCGACGACTTTGGTGCCGGCTACTGGAACCTCGGCCACTTGCGTGAGTTGCCCGTCGGCACGATCAAGATCGACCAGTCCTTCGTGCGCGGCAGCGACTCCAACCTCGTCGACCGCGAGATCACCGAAGCGATCGTCGGGCTGGCCAAGAAACTCAACATGCGCACCATCGCCGAAGGCGTCGAAACCGAAGCGCAGGCCGATTGGTTGCGAGGGCTCGGGTGCGACGTGGGGCAGGGTTTCTACTTTGCGCGCCCCATGACGCCGGCTGCTTTCAGTCGGTATCTCGACCCGACGTTGGTCTATGCAGGCTGAYGGGCGGCCGCGCATCTCCCGTTTCCTGGTGGGAGCCGGATTGGCCTGCTGCCTTGTCGCGGGGGCCATCGCCGCACCCACCGTCGGCGTCGACCCCTGGGCCGTCTACGAAACCGCCTGGTTCGACACGGTCGGCGTCGCCGATGGCCTGCCGCATTCGACCACCACCGCCATCGTGCAGGACACCCGCGGGGTAATCTGGATCGGCACCTTCGGCGGCCTCRCCCGTTACGACGGCTACCGGATGCAGGTATTCGGCCAGGAGCCCGACGCTTACGCCGGCGCCGTGCTGCCCGACGCTTATGTGCGTGATCTCATGCCACTGGCCGACGGCGGCCTGCTGATCGGTACGAATGCCGGTGGCCTGGTGCGCTTCGACCCGGTGACGACACGATTCCACGTCTATCCCATTGGCGCCGGCGGGACCTCGAACGGCAAGATTTTTTCGATCGCCCGTGCTCGCGAACGCAATGTGTTCTGGATCGCCACCGAAGGTGGCATCGATCGCGTCGATGTCGGTACGGGCAAGATCACCCACGAATCCGGCCAGCCCGGCGACGCGAAGGACATGCTCGCACGCACCTTCGTCGTCGCTGAGGACAAGGCGGGCAACGTGTGGGCAGGCGCGGATAACGGCTTGTTCGTGCGCCGCCCGGGCGAGCGCTTCCAGCGCGTGGCGTCGGACGATCCGGCGATCGACGAAATTCTTCACGACCAGATATGGGCGCTGTTCGAGGACAGCCAGTCGCGCCTGTGGGTCGGCACCGGCCAGTCCGGTGCCGTCAACATCGACGCCCAGGGCCATGCGCATCTGGTACCGGGCTTCTCCGGCAAGAACGGCATGGCTCGCCGGCGCACGGTGCGCGCCTTCCACGAGACCCCCCAACACGTGCTCTGGGCCGCCACCGACGGTGCCGGCGTGGTCACTTACGACTTCAACACCAGCCAGTTGCGCGTGCTGAGTCACGACGCGGCCATGCCCTCGTCGTTGCCGGGAGATATCACGCGCGACATCTTCCAGGACAGCACCGGCAACATCTGGGTGGCCACCGAACTGGGTGCGGCGCATTACGACCCGAATGGCCGCAAGGTGTTTTCCGTGCTGCCGTCGCCGCTGGAGTCGCACACGCTGTCCAATGCCAACGTGCACTCGGTGTTCGTCGATCCGCGCGGGCGCGTATGGCTCGGCCTCGGCATGGGGCGCATCGACGTGCTCGACCTGGGCAAGGGCACGATGCGCCACCTGCAATTGGGCGGCGAACAGGCCGAGCGCGACGTGCAGGCTTTCGTGGTCGCGCCGGACGGCTCGATCTGGGCAGGCGCGCAGGGCATCTCGCGTATCGATCCCGACACCTTCGCCCTGCACAGCTCGATGATCCCCAGCCTGGACGGCCGGCTCATCCTGTCGATGCAGCGCGATGGCAACGAGATCCTGATCGGCGGCTACGACGGTCTTTTCCAGTACGACACGGTCACCGGCAAGCTCATCCAGATGCGCCATGACCCGCATGATCCGGCGAGCATCGTGGGTGACCAGGTGCGCCACATCGTGCGCATGCCGGACGCCTGGTGGTTCGCCACCATCAGCGGTATCAGCATCGGCTACGACGGCCAGCCGGGTTTCGTGAACCTGCGCCACGATCCCGCCGATCCCAACAGCCTGCCGCAGGACTACACCGGCTCCATGGTATTCGACTCGCACCATCGCCTGTGGCTGGGTACGTTCGGCGGCATTGCCTACCTGGACCAGTTCAATCCGCATGGCCCGTTCCGGTTCGGCCTGATCGGTGCGCGCGAGGGGCTGGTGAACAGCAAGATCAACGCGCTGCTGGTCGACCACGACGATCGGGTGTGGGCCTCGATGGCCAACGGCGTGGCCGTGATCGACACCGGCAGCCACCGCGTCTCGGACCTGGGCATACGTGACGGCCTGCGCATTCCCAGCTATATCCACCGCGCGGCGGCGGAGGCCCCCGGCGGCGAACTGATGTTCGGCGGCCTCGGCGGTCTGACCGTGATTCGTCCGTACTGGGTGGCACCGCAGATCGTGCCGCCGCGCATGGCCGTCACGCACGTGAGCATCAACGACAAACCCTTGCCGCTGGCCGACCTGCCCGAAGACGGCGGCCGGATCACCATTGGCGGCGACGGTCGTAACCTGCGCGTGGATTTCGCGTTGCTCGACTATCGCGCGCCGATGGAAACGCATTACGCCTACCGCATGGACGACGCCGACACGGGCTGGAATGAGGTCGCACGGGGTATTCCGCCCAGCGCGATCTATACCAACCTGGCCAGCGGCACCTACACGCTTCGGCTACGCGCCACGATGCGCGGCCTCGATGCGCGTACCGTGGAAACCTCGGTACGCGTGGACGTGACCCCGCGCTGGTACGAAAGCCCCTGGACCCTGCTGGCCGCCGTGGCGCTCGCCGTAGCCGCCTTCTTCGGCCTGGTCTCGCTGCGCACGCTGTACCTGCGCCGCCGTGCGGAGCTGCTGCAGGCCCAGGTCGACGCCCGCACGCGTGACCTCAAGGCAGCCAACGAGCGTCTGGATCATCTGGCCGGCACCGACGAGCTCACCGGTTCGCTCAATCGTCGCCGCTTCCTCGAACAGGCCGAGCGCGTGCGCCAGGGCGCGGCCAACGACGGCATTCCCTTCAGCCTCGTGCTGCTGGATATCGACGACTTCAAGACGGTCAACGACACCTTCGGCCATCTGGCCGGCGACACGGTGATCCGCGAGACGATGCGGGTGATTTCGTCGATGTGCCGCGCGGACGATCTGGCCGGGCGCTTCGGTGGCGAGGAGTTCATCCTCTGCCTTCCCGGCGCGCTGGCCGAGCATGCACTGGATATCACCGAGCGCGTGCGCCACGCGCTGGCGGCGCTGGTGATCGTCCACGGGGATTACCGGATTCGCATCACGGTGAGCGCGGGCGTGGCGATGTGGCGTTCGCCGGAGTCGCTGAATTCGCTGCTGGGCCGCGCGGATGAAGCGCTTTATGAGGCGAAGAACGACGGGCGTAACCGGAGTCGTATCGCTGGCCTCTGATTCTGTGGGAGCCGCTTCAGCGGCGATGCTCTTGGCTGTCAACAGGCATCGCCGCTGAAGCGGCTTGTGTCTTTGCGTCGGCGTAGGCTTCGGGGTGAGAGCGGAGTGCGGCAAGCCCGCTAGCGGCGGTGCTGCGAGCACGTGTGGGAGCTGGGGCTGCCGCACTCCCTCCACCAAT
>NZ_JBFUIT010000241.1:0-6414 GCF_056401735.1 Luteibacter sp. P4_D7_3 | reverse complement strand
GTCATAGCTGCGACGCAGGAAGTCCAGGGTCCAGCGCCAGGCGTCACCCTGGTTGCGCAGGAAGCCCTGTAGGACAGCGATGGTCGTGCGATCGCCGTGTTCGTCGACACGTACCACCTCGCCAAGCAGCGGCGACGTGTTGGCGTAACCCTTCTCGGTGAGGAAACGGCCCATCTCCACTTCGGGATTGATCCCGGCCGAGGTGCGACGGAACAGCTTCAACACGCCCTGGTCGTGCAGGATCATCGAACTGTTCGACTGTTCGGTCGTCATCCAGCGGTTTTCAACGTCACTGGCGAAGGCATCCGGGTCGAAGGCATCCGTGCGTTCGAAACGCACGAAGCCGCGATTCACCGGTAGCTCCACCTCGTTGCGCAGGCCGATCAGCAGACCGGATGCAAACGCCTCGAGCGAGAAGCCGTCGGTGAGAAGGCCGATACGGCGACCACGGCGCACACGCGCGAGCGTCAGCTGCTGCGATCGCGCCGTCGGACTCTCGTCTTCCCAGACGATGCCGACCGGAAGGCTGTAGCGCTCGGTGCCGCCGTCGGCAAGGGTTGCTTCGATTTCCGTGAACACGAGATCGTCGCCACGATCGGGCCAGGGCACGGCGTAGAGAATCTTTACCGACTCGATACCCCGATCCTTGGCCGCAAACCAGCGGCGCACACCAAGGTAGGTCGGCAGCACCTGCTTCTCGATAACCCCACGGTGATGCGCCATCACCGGGCCGTCGACAAGGGCACCACGAACCACCAGGGTTTCGTAGTCGGGCAAGGGCTCGGCGGGAATCTCGTGCCATTCCGGCATCTGCGCGTTCGGGCAGATCTGGAAGGCATAGAAGCCGTACGGAGGCACGGTCAGAAGGTAGGGCAACTGCCCCACCGGAGGGAATGACGAGCCACCCATGATTTCGATCGGCACCTGGCCGTCGAAGGACGCGAGGTCGAGCTCGACCGCCTGCAGGGAACGCGACATGTTTGCCACGCAAAGCACGTGCTCGCCGTCGAACTCACGCAGATACGCGAGCACCTTGCGATTGCCGGGGTACAGGAACTTGAGCGTGCCGCGCCCGAAGGCCTTGTAGCGCTTGCGCACGGCGAGCATGCGGCGCGTCCAGTTCAGCAGCGAATGAKGGTCGCGGGACTGTGCCTCGACGTTGATCGCCTGGTAGCCGTAGAGCGGATCCATGATCGGCGGCAGGACAAGGCTGGCGGGATCGGCGCGCGAAAATCCACCATTGCGATCGACCGACCACTGCATCGGCGTACGCACACCATCGCGATCGCCCAGGTGAATGTTGTCACCCATGCCGATCTCGTCACCGTAATACAGCACCGGCGTCCCGGGCATCGACAGCAGCAACGCGTTCATCAGTTCGATACGGCGGCGATCGCGTTCGAGCAGCGGCGCCAGCCGGCGACGGATACCGAGATTGATGCGCGCGCGCTTGTCAGCGGCATAGGTCTGCCACAGGTAGTCGCGTTCGTTGTCCGTCACCATTTCGAGCGTGAGCTCGTCGTGGTTGCGCAGGAAGATCGCCCACTGGCAGTTCTCCGGGATGGCCGGGGTCTGCCGCATGATGTCGGTGATCGGGAAGCGGTCTTCACGCGCGATCGCCATGTACATGCGCGGCATCAGCGGAAAATGGAAGGCCATATGGCATTCGTCGCCGTTGCCGAAGTAATCCTGCGTGTCTTCGGGCCACTGGTTGGCCTCGGCCAGGAGCATGCGATCGGGATAGTGCTGGTCGATTTCCGCGCGCATCACCTTGAGGATGTCGTGCGTTTCGGGAAGGTTCTCGTTATTGGTCCCTTCGCGTTCGATCAGGTACGGCACGGCGTCCAGACGCAGGCCATCCACGCCCATGTCCAGCCAGAAGCGCATCACGTCGAGGACCGCCTTCAGCACCGCCGGATTGTCGAAATTAAGGTCCGGCTGGTGCGAGAAGAAGCGGTGCCAGAAATACTGGCCAGCCACCGGATCCCAGGTCCAGTTCGACTTTTCAGTGTCGAGGAAGATGATGCGGGTGCCGTCGTAAGCCTGGTCCGTATCCGACCACACGTAGAAGTTCCGCGCCGCCGAGCCTGCTTTCGCCGCCCGTGCGCGCTGGAACCAGGGGTGCTGGTCGGAGGTGTGGTTGATGACCAGCTCGGTGATCACACGCAAGCCGCGGGCATGCGCTTCGTTGATGAAACGCTTGACGTCGGCGAGCTTGCCATAGTCCTCGTGCACCGCCTTGTACTCGGCGATGTCGTAGCCATCGTCGCGCCGGGGGCTCGGATAGAAAGGCAACAGCCAGAGCGTGTTCACGCCCAGCTCCGCAATGTAGTCGAGCTTCTCGATCAGGCCCTGGAAGTCACCGACACCGTCATCGTTGGAGTCGAAGTACGACTTCAGATGCACCTGGTAAATGATGGCGTCCTTGTACCAGAGCGGGTCGCTCGAGAAATCGGGAGCGGCGGCCTGTTTTTTTGCTTTGGCGCGTGTAGCCATGGATCAGACTCCGGGAAGCCGCACGTGCCAGATCGCATAGGGCTGGCCGAGGCCGAGCCACACATGCTGATCGGCGCCGCGCCAGGCGATGGGTTGGTTGTGAAGCAGGTCGTGGATATCGAGCTGGGCGTCGGAGGCATAGCCCCAGTCGGCCAGCGGCAGGGAAAGGTCGGCAGCCTGGGCGTTATGCGGATCCATGCTGATGGCTACCAGGACCACGTCGTCGCCGGAGCGCTTCTCGAAGAACAACACCTGGGCGTTGTTCGCAGGCAGGAAGCGCACACCGAGATGACTCTGCAGCGCTGGATGTGCGCGGCGGATGGCGTTGAGCTGGGTGATCTCAGCGACGATATTGCCCGGGGCGTTGAAGTCGCGGACGCGGATCTCGTACTTTTCCGAGTCCAGGTACTCCTCCTTGCCAGGCATGGGCGCGGCTTCGCAGATCTCGAAACCGGAGTACATGCCCCACAGACCGGACAGCGTGGTCGCCAGCGCCGCACGGATAAGGAAACCGGGACGGCCCGAGGTCTGCAGGAAATAAGGATCGATGTCCGGCGTATTGACGAAGAAGTTCGGCCGGAAGAAATCCTTCGGCGGCGTAGTCGTCAGCTCGGTCAGGTAGTCGACGAACTCCTGCTTGGAGTTGCGCCAGGTGAAATAGGTGTACGACTGACTGAAACCGACCTTGGCGAGGCGATACATCGGCTTGGGGCGGGTGAACGCCTCGGAGAGGAACAGCGCATCGGGATACTTCGCGCGGACGCGGGCGATCATCCACTCCCAGAACGGGAAGGGTTTGGTGTGAGGATTGTCCACGCGGAAGGTGCGCACGCCCTCATTGGCCCAGAACAGCACGACATCGCACAGTGCCTGCCAAAGCGACGGCACGGCACCTTCGGCGTAGAAGTCGACATTGACGATGTCCTGGTACTTCTTCGGTGGGTTCTCCGCGTAACGGATGCTGCCGTCCGGTCGCCAGTCGAACCATTCGGGATGTTCCTTCAACCACGGGTGGTCCTGCGAACACTGGATGGCGAAATCGAGCGCCAGTTCCAGGCCGTGCTCGTGAGCGGCGTCACGCAGTGCGCGGAAGTCGTCGAGCGTGCCCAGCTGCGGGTGGATCGCCGTGTGGCCACCCTCCGGCGAACCGATGGCATAGGGGCTGCCCGGATCATCGGGGCCCGGTGTCAACGTGTTGTTCGGTCCCTTTCGGAAGGCCGTGCCGATCGGATGGATCGGCGGGAAATAGAGTACGTCGAAGCCCATGTCACGAACCGCCGGCAGGCGGGCGATCGTGTTACGGAAGGTGCCGTGCTTCGTCTTGTCATCGGTCATCGAGCGCGGGAACAATTCGTACCAGCTGGCGAAACCCGCCTCACGCCGATCGACTTCGAGCTGGAACGATTCGGTGACCGTCGAACGAACACGCGGATCGGTCGCCGTCATCAGCTCCAGCGTGCTGTCGGCGAGCAGCAGCGCCAGGCGCTCATCGCCCTCGGCCCTGGCGACAGCCGTGGCAAGGGAACGCAGACCCTTCGCCTTCGCGCCCGAAGCATCCTTCGCACGCGCCTCGACGAGTAGCCTGCCCTCCTCCAGCTCGAGCGCAACAGGCACGTGGGCTTGGTGCTTCACCTCGAGCTCGTGGCGATAGCTGGCGAAGGGATCGCGCCAGGCTTCGATCTGGAACTCATAGCGGCCCATGCGCGTTGGTGTGAACCGCGCCGTGTGAATGTCGTTATTCACCGGCTCCAGCATGACCTCGCGCCAGGCCTTTTCGTCCAGCGCGCGGTAGCGCAGACGCGCGGCAAGGACGTCGTGGCCGTCCGCGAAGATGTCGGCCGTCACATCGACGGCCTGGCCGACGATGCGTTTGGCGGGAAAGCGGCCACCGTCCACGGTCGGCTGAACGGCTTCGATAACGATACGTGGGGCTTTGGTGGCGGACTGCATGAAATCCTTATGGGCGGAGGCACCGATCTTGCGTTTCACCGGCACGCCGGCACCGGCCGTCAACGTCAGGACGGCACCGGGATGCAGGACGACGCCATGGCCTTCATCGAAGACCTTGCGGCCGTCGGGGGTGGTCCAGGGACCGAAGTGGGAAGCGTCGCCGATCAAGGCGTCGTCGGCCGTGAGCGGTGCTTCGCGATCGAGCGAGGCATTGACCAGGGTCAAGGTGGCGCGGTCAGCCGTGCGGGGATCCGCGCCGTCGACAGTGAGGAACGCAGCGATACCCTTGCGCGTCACGATGGTGGGGACACCGCCGAGGTGTTCGCCGATCGCTGCATTCGCTGCTTTCACGGTCGCCGTCACGTCCAGCACGGCACCTGCTGCCAGCTCGGCGGGAGTGATGGCATTGCCCCGTCGCGGATCGAGTGCATCGTGAGCGGCGTATTCAAAGCCGACCGGCATCAACCAGCCAGCAGGCGCCGTCGCTGCGAAGGCAATCGCGCGACGATACGCATGGTCGAGCTGGTTTTCTTCGCCCAGTTCGTCACCCAGCCGAGTGGCAAACGGCTCCTCGGTGCAGGCCAGCGAAGGGGCGATCGCCTGCAACCTGACAGCCTCCTCGGCGAACCAGGCCGCCTTGAAGTCCCACCAGGCGGCCGACGAGACCACGGCGTCGAAGCCCGCGCCGCGCATCGCGTCGAGGTCATCCGGCGTGCTGCCCGGGGTCCAGGCCAGGAAACCCGCCTCAGGCGCTTCCTGATGCACGGCGTCGATCAGCGTCTTCCACAGGGACGCGGGGAGTCGCTGGGGGTGCATCAGACGAAAGCCCGCCACTCCCGCGGATGCCCAGCGCCGAAGTCGCTCGATCCACCATTGGGTGGCAGCGGCGGCCACGGTGGGATCGTTGAGGCGCCAGCGGGCGCTGTCACTTTCGCTGGGTGTCCACCGCGGATCAGGCGTGCCGTGTTCGGCCGCGATCCCGCGGAACCAGTCGGGGTGCTCGCCGCGCACTGCCGAATCCGACGCCAGTTCGTCCAGCGGCAGGTCGAGCCAAAGCTCCATATGCTGCGCCCGGCAGGCCTTGGCGATCTGACCGAGTCGTGTCGTCGCGTCGCCATCGGCGCCGAGCGCGGGGTTGAGCCTGTCGAAATCCCGCGTCACGAAAACATCACCGCAGGCCGAAGCCTCGAAAGGCGGTGCGATCAGCAGTTGGCGGAAGCCCAGCGAGGCCGCGTGCTCGATCCAGGGGTTCCACGCGGTCATCGGCCCTGCAAGCAGGGGGTGCAGGTAGTAGATGCAAAGGGGCGCACGCATGCTTGCCGACATGTACTCGTGTTCCTCGGGAGTTGGTACGAGCATGCCGGGTCGGATGTATGCATCGTGCCAATGGACCCGGGCACGCGAAGGCATTCACAGTGACGCAGACGGGTGTTGCGGCAGTGTGAATACGTGGGTTTTTGCGAGGGTTGTGCGCTGACGCTCGTGCTGCGCGCGGGAGTCGCGGCCGGGTTGGACCTTGAGGTTGCGTGCGGCACAGGCGCCACGCCGCTTCGTCAGTCGAGGTTTGATGAACGACCAGGCTGCTTTCTGTAGGCGCCGCTTCAGCGGCGAACCCTCAGGCTGTCGAGGTTGCGAATGATGCCTTGTGGTGATCGTGCGGGCGGTTGAACGCCCGCACGATGCGACGCAATGCCTCGTTCGCAATATCACCGCTGAGGGTTCGCCGATGAATTGCAGTGGTCAAGCTTTTCTGGACACCGGTGTAGGAGCCTGAGCCGCCAGTTGCTCGAAGAGCACTGGCGGGATGTCGTTTAGTCGCGAGTGTTGCCGTTCTAGGTTGTAGTAGATCAGAAAGTCGGTCAGCTCCTTCTCGGCCTCGGCGATAGATGCGTAGCCTCCTTCAGGTACCCACTCGTACTTGAGCGTCTTGAAGATCCTCTCGATCACGGCGTTGTCCCAGCAGTTGCC
>NZ_JBFUIT010000240.1:0-6433 GCF_056401735.1 Luteibacter sp. P4_D7_3 | reverse complement strand
GGCTTGCGGTGGGCGCCGTGGTTTTTGCCGCGTTCGCTTATCCGCTTGGCAACCGGATGATCCTGCTGCATCTGGAACGCACGGGAACGAAGCTTSGCGCGGTGCAGCGTGTGTTCGGGATGACGTTGGCGAGTTGGCCGTTGTGGTTGCTGCTCGCCGTCGTCACGTGGCTCACCATTGGGCCGCCGTCGCTCCGTGAAGCATTGCTCGCCGGTGGTGTGGCGGTGTCATCGGGCGTAATCGCCACTGTGTTGTTCTTCCATGCGACCGAGATGGTCGGGCGGCAGCCGACTGCGCTCGCCGGTGTTGAGGCCATGCAGGCGGCGGAGTTGTTGTTTGCGACGGTGATCGGTGTGATCTTCCTGCGCGAGGCCGTTCCCGGACCGATCGCAGCCCTCGGCGCCGTCGCCATCATCGTCGGCATCGCCTTGTTCGCCTGGGTCAGTGGGCGGGAAGACGGCAAGGAAGGTGGCGCCGACGCGGAGAGGATCGGTGCCGATCGTGGCGCTTGACGCTGTCGCTACGCGCCAGGCGTAGGCTGCAAGGCGACTCCAGGAGACAACGCCATGAAATCGCTCACGCTCGCCCTGTTGCTCGGCCTTCCTCTGATGGCATCGGGGCAGACGCCGCCGGGCTCCCACCGCCAGGCCGCGCCGACGCCCGAACCGATGAAACGCTTCGCCTGGCGGGACGAGGCGGCGGGCTATACGTTCGTCGCGCCGCCGCGCTGGGCGGGCAAGGTGAAGGCCGTGCCGCTGGATTCCAAGGCGTTGGCGACGTCGGGTGCGACCAGCGGGGTACGCTTCGTCGCCGGCTCGAGGACCTTGCTGGTGTTGCTGTCCTCGGACGATGAGCGAGCTCACGCCATGGCAAGTTCGGGAGCGCGCGAGCTGTCGCGGCACGACGGGCATGTGGTGTCGCTGAAGACCGAGGCAGATTCGGGAGAACTGGCCCTGACCGGGGAAGAGTTGGCTTCGGCGATCCAGTGGGATGGCGATGCGCCGGGGACGTCGGTTCGGTGACACGGTAAGGACCAGCATTCGGCGCCATTGAGACGTTCCAGCTATGGAATCGGTGCCTGCACTATCTCGATCCGACTCAATTCAGGGTTTAGCCTTGTCTCATGGCACATTCCCTGGAGGTTCCTGTGGACGGCTCATCGTCCGTCGCGCCGGCGGTTGTCGTGGATCGGCGCATTCGTCATGGCACGCCCGCATTCCGGCGTACCAACCTGGCGCTGTTCTCGTCGGGTTTCGCGACATTTGGCTTGCTCTACTGCGTGCAGCCCTTGCTGCCGGCGTTCTCGCGCGCGTTCTCGCTCGATGCGGCATCGAGCAGTCTTTCGCTGTCGCTGACCACGGGCGTGCTCGCCGTGTCGATGCTGTTCGCCGGCGCGATCTCGGACGTCTTCGGACGCAAACCGATCATGCTGGCTTCGCTGCTCGGCTCATCGCTGCTCGTGCTGCTCAGTGCGATGGCGCCGACCTGGGGCACCTTCCTCGTGCTGAGGGCGCTCCTGGGCATCACGCTCGCGGGTTTGCCCGCTGTGGCGATGACCTACGTGAGTGAAGAGATCCACGGCGACTCGCTGGGTTTCGCCATGGGCCTGTACATCGGCGGTAACGCCATCGGCGGCATGGGCGGCCGGTTGATCTCCGGCTTCGCGGCGGATCACGCCTCATGGCGCGTGGCCGTGGCGATCATCGGAGCGATGGGGTTGATCGCCGCCGTACTGGTTGCCCGCGGTCTTCCTGCTTCAGCGCATTTCGAAAAGCGTCGCTCGCATCCACGCGCGCTACTTGCCTCGTTCGGTTCGCTATGGCGCGACAAGGGACTGCCTTGGCTGTTCGCCGAAGGCTTCCTGCTAATGGGAGCCTTCGTCACCATCTACAACTACGTCGCGTATCGCCTGCTGGCGCCGCCGTTCTCGCTTTCGCAATCGCATGTCGGCGCCGTGTTCATGGTCTACGTCGTCGGCGTGGCGAGTTCAGCGTGGATGGGCAAGGTCGCTGACAGACTCGGACGTCCGCGCGTGCTCTGGACGACCTTCGTGATCATGCTGGCCGGTGTGGCATTGACCGCGAGCTCGTCACTGTGGGCTATCGTGGCGGGCATCGCGATGATGACCTTCGGTTTCTTCGGCGGTCATTCGATTGCAAGCGGCTGGGTCGGCAAGCGCGCGACGTTCGCACGCGCGCATGCCTCGTCGTTCTACCTGTTTTCGTATTACATGGGTTCGAGCATCGCCGGCTCGATCGGCGGCCTGGCCTGGACTTACGCAGGTTGGAACGGCGTGGCGACGTATGTCGCGGTGCTCGTCCTCGCTGGCCTCGCAATCGCTCTGAAGCTGCGCAGGCTCACGCCTTCAGCATCAACTGCATGAAGGCCTTCACCAGCGGCGACGAATCGCTTTGGCGGTGCACGAGATAGAGAGCACTGGCCGCATCCGGCGAATCGATGGGTACGTAGGCAACACCTTCGACATGCACCTGACTCATCGACGCCGGAAGTACGGCGACGCCGAGCCCGGCAGCAACCAGACCGACCATCGTGGCCGATTCACCGGCTTCCTGCGCAACGCGAGGCGAGAAACCCGCGCGACGACACATCGCCTGTACCTGCGCGGCAACGCCCGTCCCGGCGTTTCGACTGAACACCACGAACGGCTCCGCGGCGAGTTGCTCCACACGCACGCGTGGCTTGCGGCCCTTTGCCAGCGGATGGTCTACACGCAGCACGGCAACGAGCGGATCCTCGACCAGCTTGCGTGCCGTCAGCGACGGCGGTAGGTCGGTGCCGCGAATCAGCCCCACCTGCTGACTGCCGTCGAGCAGCCGCTCGATCTGCTGCAGCGTGTTGTGTTCCTTCAGCACCAACCGCACGGCCGGGTAGGCTTCGCGAAAAGCGCGAACGGCCCGCGGAAACCGCGCAATCAACGGCGTGCTCTGCGTGAACCCGACATGCAGTTCGCCAATCTCACCACGTTCCGCGCGGCGAGCGAGGTCGCCGGCTTCGCCGACACGAGAAAGGATGTCCCGCGCAGCATCGAGGTAAACGCGTCCCGCGTCGGTCAGCTCCACGCGCCGATTGGTCCGCCGCAGCAACCTCAAGCCGAGCATGCCTTCGAGGTCGCGAATCTGCTGACTCAACGGCGGCTGGGAAATACCCAGCCGTTCGGCGGCACGACTGAAATGCAGTTCATCGGCGACGGCGATGAAGTAACGCAGATGCCGTAGCTCGATGCTCACCTGATCAGTCGGGACGAACGCGGATCAGGCCTTCCTGCGCCGTCGAGGCGACGAGACGGCCGTCACGTGTATAGATCATGCCGCGTGCGAGTCCGCGCGCCCCCTGCGAGGTCGGGCTGTCGAACGAGTACAGCAGCCACTCGTCGATGCGGAACGGCCGGTGGAACCACAGGGCGTGATCCAGGCTGGCCATCTGCATGTTGCGGGTGAGATAGGAGATGCCGTGGGGCAGGGTGGCCGTGCCGATCAGGTGGAAATCGGAGGCATAGGCGAGCAGGGCCTGGTGCAGAGCCAGGGTGTCTTCGATCGGCGCGGTGAGCCGGAACCAGATGTGCTGGTAAGGCGGACGCTTGGCCGGACGCAGTTCGTCGCGTGGCCACACATGGCGAAACTCGAACGGGCCGTTGATGCCGAGCCAGCGCTGGGTCTTCTCCGGCAGCTTGGCGACCTGCTCCGCGTTCATCGCATGCATCGGCTCGATGTCTTCGGGGGCCGGCACTTCCGGCATCGTCATCTGGTGCTCGTAACCGGTCTCCGGCTCCTGGAACGAGATGGAGCCGTTGAGAATCGGCTGGCCGTGCTGGATGGCGACCACGCGGCGCGAGGAGAACGCGCCGCCGTCGCGCGTGCGCTCCACGTTGTAGACGATCGGTGCGTTGATGTCGCCGGCGCGCAGGAAATAGGCGTGCAGCGAGTGTGCTTCACGCTTGGGATCCACGGTGCGTTGTGCCGCCGACAGGGCCTGGCCGAGCACCTGGCCGCCGAAGACGAAGCGTGTGCCGATGTCCCGACTCTGGCCGCGGAAGAGGTTGTCTTCCAGGCGTTCGAGTTCGAGGAGTTCGACGAGTTCGCCGACGTGAGCGTCCGACATGGGTTTCCTTTCTGACCGTGGAGCGAATGAGCGCCGAGTATAGCGGGCGTCAGCCGTCGAGCCGGCCCAGGCGACCGGCGTCGTAGGCACGAACCCAGGGAAACTGCGGACCGGGATCGCGCTTGCGTGGGACCTCGTTCTCGGGATCGTCGCTGGACGGGACCATGGCGGTGTCCAGGTCTTCGTGGCCGGCGATGTGCCGGAGCGAAGGAAAGCGTTCGACCAGGTGGTCGAGCAGAGCGCGCAGGGCGGTGATCTGCGCCTCCGGGTACGGCTCGGTCATGGTCTGCTTCGCCGAATGGAACCAGTCCGGGTAACGCCCGGTGTTGACCAGTTCGATGCCGATGGAGCGCGGGTTGTAGCCGCGGGTGTGATGGGCGACGCGCAGGGGGTCCACGTAGCAGAGCACCGTGCCGTCCCGGTCGACGTAGTAATGACCGCTATTGCCGGCCCCGGTGTCGTATAGCACCTTCTCGCCGTACTCCCGGGCCATGGCCAGGTCGGGCAGCTCGGTGCAGTGTATGACCACGAGGTCGATGGTGTCCGCGGCCCGTTCGGGCAGGCGGGCGACATAGGGCAGGGGGGTGTCGAGAATGTCGATCATGGCGCTTTGATAACATAGCCGGTCATTCCGCGTCCGGAGACCGCCATGCGCGGCCACATCATTCTTTCCCACGGCTCCGATTCGGGCCCCGACGCCACCAAGGTGAGCGTCCTGGCGGCCCTGGCCGAGTCGCAGGGCTGGACCACGGTCCGCCCGGATTACCGGGAGGACGACGCCAGCGGCCATGCCGGCAGCATCGATCCGCGCCTGGCCCGGCTGACCGGGGCCATCGCGGCCTCGCCGACACCGCCGGTCCTGGTCGGCTCGAGCATGGGCGCCTTCGTCTCCGGGCTGGCCTCGCTGGACGCTCCCGTGGCGGGCATCTTCCTGCTGGCCCTGCCGACGAAGATCCCGGGCTATCCGAGGGAGTTCGCCCTGAGGGCCRCTGTACCGACCTTCCTCGTCCATGGCTATGCCGACGACGTCTGCCCCCTGGGCGAGGCACTGGCTTTCGCCCGTGACCACGCCATTCCCGCCCTGCTCGTGCAGGACGACCACCGCCTAGGCGCCACCTTGCCCGACATCGAAGCCGAGTTCCTTCGCTTCCTGGGGAACCTTGCATGACCAAAACCAAGTTCTTTGCCACCTGCCCGAAAGGCCTCGAGTACCTGCTCAAGGACGAACTGATCGCCATCGGCGCCGGTGACGTTCGCGAGGCACTCGCCGGTGTCGCCTTCACCGGTTCGATCGAGACCGCTTACCGCGCCTGCCTCTGGTCGCGCATGGCCAGCCGGATCCTCTTGCCGCTGTCGGAGTTCGACGCCGCCGATCCGGATCAGCTCTATGCAGGCATCCAGGACATCGACTGGTCCGAGCACCTGGCGCCGCACGGCACACTTGCCGTGGACGCCAATACGGCGATGAGCAAGCTCACCCACAGCCAGTTCATCGCGCTGAAGACCAAGGACGCGATCGTCGACCAGTACCGGGCCGCGACCGGTTCGCGCCCGGATGTCGATCCGGAAGAGCCGGACCTTCGCATCAACGTCCGCGTGCGGCGTGACCGCGCCACGCTGTCGATCGATCTCTCTGGCCTGCCGTTGCACCGCCGTAACTGGCGCGAGGAGCAGGGCGAGGCACCGCTGAAGGAAAACCTCGCCGCGGCGATGCTGGTGCGCGCGCAGTGGCCTCGCATCTATGCCGAAGGCGGCGCGCTGGTCGACCCCATGTGCGGTTCGGGCACCCTTCTGATCGAAGGCGCGCTGATGGCCGCCGACGTGGCGCCCGGCCTGAAGCGCGACTACTACGGCTTCCTTGGCTGGGCCAAGCACGATTATTCCCTGTGGCGCTCGATCTACGACGAGGCCAGGGCCCGCGCCGACGAAGGCTTGCGCAACCTGCGTCCGGTATTCTTCGGCAGCGACTCCGATCCGCACATGGTGCAGACCACCAAGCGCAATGCGCAGAACGCAGGCGTGGCCGGCTTCTTCCACCTGGACCGCCGCGACGCCGTCCACGTCGAACCGCCGCCGGAGACGCCGCTTGGCCTCGTCATCACGAACCCCCCTTATGGCGAGCGTCTGGGTGACCGCGCCGAACTGCCGGCCCTCTATCGCGACCTCGGCCAGGCCCTGAAGGACCGCTTCGCGGGGTGGCGCGCCGCCGTGCTGGCAGGCGACGAGGAACTGGGCCGTGCCCTGCGCCTCAGCCCGGACAAGCGCTACGTGCTGTTCAACGGCGCTCTCGAGACACCGCTGCTCACCTTCGCCC
>NZ_JBFUIT010000239.1:0-6450 GCF_056401735.1 Luteibacter sp. P4_D7_3 | reverse complement strand
TGCCAGGCGCGTACGCGCCGGCCGATGGATCGTCCGGCGCGCGTTATACATGGCCGCCTGGGCCGCCGTCAGAGCAAAAGGAACAGCCCTGGGCGAGCGTTACCGCGCCCTGCGGGCGCGGGGAAAAGTAGCCAAGGTGGCCATCGTTGCCTGCATGCGATGCCTGATCACGGCCATCAATGCGATGGTCCGTGATCAGGCCGGATGGCGGCATGGGGCGGCTGTCTAAAAAAGACAGTTGCTCCCACATAAAGCCGGCTCCTACCGGGCAGGGGCGCGGGCGGCGTAAGCGTTAATCGCGGAAATTATCGAACTGCAGCGGCAGTTCCACGTCCGCCTTGCGCAACAGCGCCATTGCGGCCTGCAGGTCGTCGCGCTTCTTTCCGCTGACGCGCACCTTGTCGCCGTTGATCTGCGCTTCCACCTTCAGCTTCGCTTCCTTCATCGACGCGATGAGCTTCTTCGCGATCGGCTGCTCGATACCCTGCTTGATGGTGACCTTCTGCCGGGCCTGGGCGAGGTTCGACTCCGGCTTGCCGACATCCATGGCGCGGACGTCGATATGGCGCGCCGAAAGGCATTCGCGAAGGATGGGCATCAGCTGCTCGAGCTGGAATTCGTTGTCCGCCTTCAGCGTGACGGTGCTCTCTTCCAGCTCCATGCCGGCCGAGGTGCCTTTCAGGTCGAAGCGGCTCGTCACCTTGCGGTTGGCCTGGTCGATGGCGTTGGTGAGTTCGTGCTTGTCGACTTCCGAAATGATGTCGAAGGAGGGCATGACGGGGATCCCAAAGTCGTGGCGAGGTCAACAAGTTTACGCGAGGGCGGTACCATGTGTGTTTGCGCGACGGAAAACCCAGCATGGAATACGACGTCCTCGTCATCGGGGCGGGCGCGGCAGGCCTGATGACGGCCATCGTCGCGGGCGGCCGCGGCAAGCGCGTGCTGGTGGTCGACCACGCCAATCGGGCCGGCAAGAAGATCCTGATGTCCGGTGGCGGGCGCTGCAATTTCACCAATACCGCCACGACGCCGGCCAATTTCCTCTCGGCGAACCCGCATTTCTGCAAGTCCGCGCTGGCCCGCTATACGCCGTGGGACTTCATCGCGATGGTCGACAAGCATGGGATCGCCTGGCACGAGAAGTCCCCGGGGCAGCTGTTCTGCGACGATTCCTCCAAGCAGATCGTGCGCATGCTGCTCGATGAATGCACGGCGGCCGGGGTTCGCGTCGAGATCAACTGTGCGGTGTCCCGTCTGCGCGCCACCGACACCGGTTTTGGCTGCGATACACCGCTGGGCCACGTGCGGGCTGCGTCCGTGGTGGTAGCCACCGGCGGGCTGTCGATTCCGAGCCTGGGCGCCACCGGCTTCGGCTACGAGCTGGCAAAGCAGTTCGGCCACGCCATCTTGCCGCTGCGCGCGGGCCTCGTGCCGCTGACGCTGAGCGGCAAGCACCAGGAGCGCTTCGAAGGCCTCGCTGGCGTGGCACTGCCCGTGGAGGCTGCGGCCAACGACGCAAGTTTTCGCGATGCGCTGCTCTTCACTCATCGTGGCCTCAGCGGCCCGGCCATCCTGCAGATCTCCTCGTACTGGGAGCCGGGCACCGACCTTCGCGTAGACCTGCTGCCGGGCATCGACGCCGCGGAGGCGCTGCTGGCAGCCCGTGACGAGCGTCCGCTCGCCGAACTCAAGACCGTGCTCGCCACCTTGCTGCCGCGGCGCCTGGCCGAGCGCCTGTGCGAAATCTGGCTGCCGAATCGTCCCATGCGGCAATACCGTGACGCCGAGTTGAAGGACATCGGCGCACAATTAGCCAGTTGGCCGGTCGTGGCCAGCGGTACCGAGGGCTATCGCACGGCCGAGGTCACCCTCGGCGGCGTGGATACCGACGAGGTCTCGTCGTCCACCCTGATGTCCAAACGCCAGCCCGGCCTCTATTTCGTCGGCGAAGTGCTCGATGTGACGGGGCACCTGGGTGGCTATAACTTCCAATGGGCCTGGGCCTCCGGCAATGCCGCTGGCCTGGCCGTCTGACGCGGAGCAACGTATGCGGATCGGTTTTATCGGACTGGGCAACATGGGCACCGGCATGGCCGGTACCCTGATCAAGGGTGGCCACGAGCTGACGGTATGGAACCGCTCGGCGGACGCGGCGAAGCCGCTGGCGGAGCAGGGCGCGAAGGTAGCCGCCAAACCCGTGGACGCTGCCACCGGCGCCGAGGTACTGCACAGCATGCTGGCCAACGACGCCGCCGTGCGCGAGGTCATCCTCGACAGTGGCGTGCTCGATGCCTTGCCGAAGGGCGCTGTCCACGTGAACCACGCGACCATTTCGGTTGCGCTGGCGCAGGAGTTGATCGCGGCGCACGAGAAACGCGGTCTCGGCTATGTCGCGGCGCCCGTTTTCGGTCGTCCCGAAGTAGCTGCCGCGGGCAACCTCAACGTCGTCGCTTCCGGCAAGCCGGACGCGGTAGCGAAGGTGCAGCCGCTGCTCGAGCTGATCGGGCAGAAGGTCTGGCCCATGGGCGACGACCCGATCCGCGCCACCATCGTCAAGATCGGCGGCAACTTCCTGATCGGTGCGGCGATCGAGAGCATGGCCGAGGCGACCACGCTGACCCGCGCCCACGGCGTCTCGGCGGCGGATTTCCTCGATGTCATGTCGAATTCGCTGTTCGCCTCGCCGATCTACAAGATCTACGGCGGCATGATCGCCGCGCAGACCTATACGCCGGCGGCATTCAAGCTGAGCCTGGGCTTCAAGGACATCGGCCTGGCCCGCGCCGCAGCCGATGCCAAGCGCGTGCCCATGCCGTTCGCCAGCGTCTTGCACGACGCCTTGCTGGAGTCCCTGGCGGCGGGTGACGGCGAGCTGGACTTCTCGGGCCTGGCCCGTGTGGCCGAGGGCAGGGCACACCTGAAGGACTGACGCCGGTAAGGATTTCGGCAAGCCTTCACAATCATTACCCCTGCGGGTCCGCGACAATCGGACCAGCACGCTGTTGTGCAGCTGAGGAGGGACATCATGACGGTAAGCTGGAAGACGGTATACGAGGGCATGCACGAGGGTCGCGCGGTCCTCGTGAAGGAATCGAACGACGGCACCTTCAAGCTCGCCACCAAGCAGATCTACCACGACGAAGGCATTGCCTACCAGGAAGGCAGTCGCTACGTGCATGTCTCGCCGGCCAGCGTCGGTGAAGAAGTCGAAGTGGAAGCGAACTCGCGCGACTCGCTCGAGGAAGCCCTGAAGGAACTGCATTTTTCGTCGGACACCGTCACCGCGATCAGCGGCAAGCTGGCCTGACGATCGAACCTGCGTTTCTGCCATGATGGGGGCTCGTTCCCCCATCCCGGTGAGCACCGTCCATGGCAGAAACGATGTCTTCGACGATGGAACGTACCGTTCCTCGCGTCCTGATGTGCGCACCCACGTTCTTCGAAGTCAGCTACGTCATCAACCCATGGATGACCGGCCACATCCACGACACGACCTCCGAACGCTCCCGCAGGCAGTGGGACGCCCTCCGCGAAACGGTGTCGCGCCATGCGGACGTCGCGCAGGAAGAGCCCGCGCAGGGCCAGCCCGACATGACCTTTGCCGCCAACGCCGGTCTGGTCTTCGGCAATACCTTCGTTCCCAGTCGCTTTCGATACGCCGAGCGTCAGGGCGAGGAAGGCCCTAACCGGGCCTGGTTCATCCGCCACGGTTTCGACATCGCGGATCTCCCTGACGACGTCTTCTTCGAGGGTGCCGGTGACGGCCTGTTCGATCGCGGCGTCTCGCGTCGCCTGTGGATGGGTTACGGTCATCGATCCGATCAGGCTGCGGCACCCGCACTGGCGCGGCTGCTCGACGTGGAAGTGCTGTCGCTGAAACTCGCCGATCCGCGCTTCTACCACCTGGACACCTGTTTCTGCCCGCTGGCGAACGGCTACACGCTGTATTTTCCGGCAGCGTTCGACGCGCCGTCATTGGCACTGATCGAGAAGCACGTCCCGCCGAGCCACCGCATCGCGGTACACGAGCACGACGCCCTCGATTTCGCCTGTAATGCGGTGAACCTGGGCAAGGTGGTGATCCTCAACCGCGCCAGCCCGGATCTGCGTTCGCGTCTGGAGGGGGCCGGGTTCATGGTGATCGAAGTCGCGCTGGACGAGTTCATGAAGTCGGGCGGTGCAGCCAAGTGCCTGACGTTGCGCCTGGATGAAGCCGTCGGCGCCTAGCCGCTGGCTTTTGTAGGAGCCGATTCATCGGCGAAGGCCGGTCGCGATGCGCCCCATGTAACCAGCGGCTTACGCCGCCTCACGCTTGTGGGTGCGTTGGGAGGCGCGAGGGGCAAGGCCCTTGGGGCCGCGGCGCGGCTCTTCGAGACGTGAAGTGGTCAAGTATTTCTAGACACCCGATAGGGTATTTTTTCGGGCCGTCAGCATCTCGTGGATGGCTGGCGGGACCTGTCCGTTGGCCGCATGCAGGCGCCGATAGTTGTAATACGACGTCAGGAAGATCGTGGCATCGCTCTCGGCTTCGTGACGGCTGTCGTAAGTCCGTTGCATCCATTCGGTCTTCAGCGTGGCAAAGACCCGCTCAGCGACCGCGTTGTCCCAGCAGCATCCCTTTCGACTCATGCTTTGGGTGATCCCTAATCCTTGCAGCCGTCGGATGAAGCCAAAGCTGTTGTATTGAGAGCCCTGGTCGGAGTGGAACATCAGCTCGCCCGAAGGCTTGCGTTCTTTCACCGCCATATCCAGGGCGGCCAGCGCCAGCTTGGCGTTGGGCTGGGTCGAGAACGCCCAGCCAACGATCCGCCGGGCATACAGATCCACCACGATGGCTAGGTACAGCCAACCCTGCCGGGTCGGCAGGAACGTGATGTCGCCGACCCAGACCTGGTTGGGCCGGGCCACGTTGAATTGCTGTTCGAGACGATTGGGGGCGGGCACCGCCGCCTTGCTCGCTCTTCGATAGGAGCGCCGGCGCACCCGCTCGGCCCACACGCCAGCCTTCTTCATCAGGGTCCGTGCGCGATATCGACCCGTCGGCATGCCTTGCCGCGCAAGCTCCGCAGCCATGCGGCGTGTGCCATAGCTACCTCGGCTCTGCCGATGAATCTGTCGGACCGAGGCCACCGCCTTCGGCTCGACAGGAACCGGCCGTTCCTCCGCGCCCCGCCCGGCGTAGTAGCTGCTGCGGGGATATTCCATGGCGTCGCAAAGCTGGGTGACAGGGTACGCCCTCTTCAGTTCGTCGATCACCGCCGTGGGCGATCGTTCTCCCGAACGAAGAAGGCGATAGATTTTTTTAGCAGTTCGCGCTCCTCCTGGAGCGTAAGCACCTGCGCCTCGAGCTCGACGATACGTCGACGGTCCTCGTCGGCCGTCCTCTGACTGCCTGGTGCCGGATTCTCCGCCTGGTACATCGCCACCCACCGTCTTAACGCGGTAGAGCCGACATCCAACATCTCACACACCTGCCGTACCGAATGGCCTTCAGCCAATATCAGATGCACGGCCTCGTCCCGCTGAGCCTGCGTAATGTCTTTGCGTCCCATGGTTCACCTCGTTCTGGCTGTGAAGCCCTCTCGGGATGTCCAGAAAGATTAGACCACCTCAACGGGCCGTAGGTCCTCTTCCGCATTCCATGTGAACTGAGCGGCCCTCAGCTTAAGCGTCCCCAAGGGCCTTACCCCTCGCGCCACCGAACGCCGAGGTTGCGTGTGGCCGAGCAAACCGCCCGCCACTCACAGCCCCGCTCTTGTAGGAGCCGATTCATCGGCGATAACCAGATCGCGACAACGCCACGACGCCCGGACACCCGTCCGGACGCCCCGCGCATCGTCCGCGGACACGTCCGGCGTTCTTGGTCGATTCGCAAAACCCGCGCAAGAATGCGCCTTGCCGTTGATTTCCACCGTTGGCACGACCGATGCAGAGGTAACTACGACTCCACCTCAAACATCGTCAAAGGACAACGACCATGAAATTCGAAACCGCCATGCTGCATACCTTCTTCGCCGCCAGCGTTTTGACCTGCCTTCTGATGCTCGGTGCGTTCGTTGCATCGCCTGCGACGCATGTGGCTTCTGCCGCGGCGTTTGTTGTGGCGGTTCGCTGAGCGGCTCGACCTCATCGTTGGTGTCGCGAGTGGTGCTTTGCATCGCGACACAAGGGCGGTTCAATCGCTCGTCCAATGATCGCAAGGCCTCATTCGTTACCTCATAGCCTGAGGGTTCGCCGCTGAAGCGGCTCCTACGAGAGCGCGGTGCGTCGGTCATTCGATACGAGGCAACAAAGCGGCGGGGCGTTCTTGCCACACGCCACCTCAACGTTCGGTGTCGCGGTCGGGTTGGCCCTTGGGGCCGCTTAAGCTGAGGGCCGCTCAGTTAACGGGCGGAGCGAGCGCGGTCCCTACGGCCCGTCTCGAAGAGCCGCGCCGCGGCCCCAAGGGCC
>NZ_JBFUIT010000238.1:0-6451 GCF_056401735.1 Luteibacter sp. P4_D7_3 | reverse complement strand
ATCAGATCCGTGCGATGGACCTTTGTGACCTGGCCCGGCAGTTCAGTCTCGACTGGCTCAAACCGGGCGGGTCGTTCCTGGTGAAGCTGTTCCAGGGCGTGGGTTTCGACGAGTACCTTAAGAACTTGCGCGCTGACTTCAGTCGCGTGACGATGCGTAAACCGAAAGCCTCCCGCGCACGTTCGGCGGAGGTGTATGCACTGGCGACCGGCCTCAAGTCGGCGTCCCGGTAACCTGGCGAGAACACCGCAT
The DNA here is from genome assembly GCF_056401735.1 of Luteibacter sp. P4_D7_3. Classification (NCBI taxonomy): domain Bacteria; kingdom Pseudomonadati; phylum Pseudomonadota; class Gammaproteobacteria; order Lysobacterales; family Rhodanobacteraceae; genus Luteibacter; species Luteibacter sp. P4_D7_3. The sequence continues at coordinate 6,199 of NZ_JBFUIT010000238.1, read as the reverse complement.
GAATGAGATGGCAAAAAATCTGTTGCTCTGGCTGATCATCGCGGTGGTCCTCCTGACCGTGTTCCAGACCTTCAATCCCCATGGTGGATCCTCGCAGGACATGTCCTATACGACGTTCGCCCAGAACGTCGATAACGGAAATGTCGCCARCGGCACGATCACCTCCACCGCACCGCCGACGATCACCGGCAAGCTGAAAGATGGTGGCGCCTACCGCACCGTCGTACCGGTGGTCGGCCTGTCCAGCAGCGATCTGGTCAAGCAGATGCGCGACAAGGGTGTCGAGCTCCGCCAGGAGCCAGCCGACAACGGCTTCTCCCTGCTCGGCCTGCTGTTCAACTGGCTGCCGATCATCATCTTCGTCGCCGTGCTGATCTGGTTCATGCGCCAGATGCAGGCGGGTTCCGGCGGCCGCGGCGCCATGAGCTTTGGCCGCTCGCGCGCCAAGCTTCAGGGCGAAGACCAGGTCAAGGTCAACTTCACCGACGTCGCCGGTTGCGACGAGGCGAAGGAAGAGGTCGGCGAGCTCGTCGAGTTCCTCCGCGACCCGGGCAAGTTCCAGAAGCTCGGTGGCAAGATTCCGCGCGGCGTGCTGATGGTGGGCCCGCCGGGTACCGGTAAGACCCTGCTCGCCAAGGCGATCGCCGGCGAAGCCAAGGTGCCGTTCTTTTCCATCTCCGGTTCGGACTTTGTCGAGATGTTCGTCGGCGTCGGCGCAAGCCGTGTTCGCGACATGTTCGAGCAGGCCAAGAAGCACGCTCCCTGCATCATCTTCATCGACGAGATCGACGCCGTCGGCCGCCATCGTGGCGCCGGCATGGGCGGCGGTCACGACGAGCGCGAGCAGACGCTGAACCAGTTGCTGGTCGAAATGGACGGCTTCGAAGGTACCGAGGGCATCATCGTCATCGCCGCCACGAACCGCCCCGACGTGCTCGATCCGGCCCTGCTGCGTCCGGGTCGCTTCGATCGCCAGGTCGTCGTTGGCCTGCCGGACGTGAAAGGTCGCGACCAGATCCTCAAGGTGCACATGCGCAAGGTGCCGACCGCGGCCGATGTCGAGCCGATGGTCATCGCGCGCGGTACCCCGGGTTTCTCGGGTGCGGATCTGGCTAACCTCGTCAACGAGGCAGCGCTGTTCGCCGCCCGCGAGAACGCTCGCGAAGTGCGCATGAGCCACCTGGACCGTGCACGCGACAAGATCCTCATGGGTACGGAGCGTCGCTCCATGGCCATGAACGACGAAGAGAAGAAGCTCACCGCGTATCACGAGGCCGGCCACGCGATCATCGGCCGTCTGGTGCCCGAGCATGATCCGGTCTACAAGGTCACGATCATTCCGCGCGGTCGCGCTCTGGGCGTCACCATGTACCTGCCCGAAGGCGATCGTTACAGCATGAACAAGGTGGCGATCGAATCGCAGCTCTGCTCGCTGTACGGCGGTCGCGTTGCCGAGGAACTGATCTTCGGTCACGACAAGGTCACCACCGGCGCCTCGAACGATATCGAGCGTGCGACCAAGATGGCCCGCAACATGGCGACGAAGTGGGGCCTGTCCGACGAACTCGGTCCGGTGACCTACGGCGAGGAAGAAGACGAGGTCTTCATCGGTCGCTCCGTGACGCAGCACAAGAGCGTCTCCAACGAGACCGCCCGCAAGATCGACGAAGTGGTGCGCACCATCCTTGATCGCGCCTACGCGCGCAGCAAGGAGCTGTTGACCACGAATATCGACAAGCTGCACATCATGGCCGAGACGCTCCTGCTGTACGAAACCATTGACGCGCGTCAGATCGACGACATCATGAACGGTCGCGAGCCYGGGCCGCCGATCGACTGGACCAAGCCTGGTTCGCCGCCTCCGCCGCCCCCGCGTGGTGACGCTGGCTCGGCACCGGATAAGGTAGGCAAGCCTGCTACGCAGCTGTAAGAAGGGAAGGGCGGCCATTGGCCGCCCTTCTTCGTTTTGGGTCTGTCGAAACCGCTCGCATGGAAACCGCTCCTGTGGGAGCCGCTTCAGCGGCGATTGGGTGCTCGCGAATACGCACGCCTTCATCCAATCAGACGGCCAATTACCCCGCTTGTTACCGATTCGAGAAAAAAAGATGCAGAAAAGTGTTGACGCACCGTCTCGATATCTGAATAATTCCGCTTCTCGACACGGCGCCAACGCTTCACAGCGGCAGGCAACGAGTCAAAGGTTTAAAGTGTGCGCCCGTAGCTCAGTTGGATAGAGTACCAGGCTACGAACTTGGTGGTCGGGAGTTCGAATCTCTCCGGGCGCACCATCTTTAAATGCAGTTGAAAGTGTGGTGTGTTCATACGGATTGACGGGCTTGGGCTAGACCCGTAACATTTGAAGGCTTCACCTAGTTGTATCGGTGAGTGCTTTAAGTTTCGGGGTATAGCTCAGTCTGGTAGAGCGCCAGCTTTGGGAGCTGGATGTCGGGGGTTCGAATCCCTCTGCCCCGACCAGTCGGCGTTCTACGTACAGTGCCTGCGCCTGTAGCTCAACCGGATAGAGCATCGGCCTTCTAAGCCGACGGTTGCAGGTTCGATTCCTGTCGGGCGCGCCAGATCGTGTTTTATGGTGGGCGTAGCTCAGCTGGTTAGAGTACCGGATTGTGATTCCGGATGTCGTGGGTTCGAGTCCCATCGTCCACCCCACTTGCAACGTGCGATGTGTTTCAAAATGGGCCGTTAGCTCAGTTGGTAGAGCAGTTGACTCTTAATCAATTGGTCGTAAGTTCGAATCTTACACGGCCCACCATTTTGGAAGGCGCTTAGGGAAACCTAAGCGCCTTTTCTTTTTGTCCGTAATCTTCCCGAGGGTTGAGCGATGGATACCGGCAAGCCAGGCAAGCCGAGAACGCCGCGCCGCGATGGTCGTCCAGGCTCGGGCCTGCTGATCCGGCCACATGCCGGGGCGGAGACGCGGGTGAAGTCGGGTGGGCGGGCGGATAACCGTTCTGGCTCTGCTGGGACAAGGTCAAGCGGCCAGTCCGCCGCTCGACACGATCGAAGTCTTGAAGATCCAGAAATCTCGGAGTGACCGTCGCCTTCGCGGATCAGAAGACGCTGAAAGAATTTGCATCGTGCGCACATTGGTCTCCGCCGCATGTGGTCATTCGGGTGGGTGCTGTGCCTGCCGAAGGCATGAAACAGTTGACGTAGACGTCGCTGGTGCCAGAAACCCCGCCAGGTGTCGGGTCGCTGGCCGACTGGCGGCACCGATTGTCTATGACAAGGTCGCTGGTGACCGTGCTCGCGGAGTCGAGGCGATACGTCGATGTGCCACGGTGCACCGAGTTCTGATTTGCGGAGACAACATAGTTTCCGGGGGCGACCGCTTGTAGATAAGGGGCACGAATCCCTTTTGGAGTGGCAGCACTGGGGTCCACGGGAGATTCGGATCGACATGCTCCGCCTCCAAGCGTATCGGGGCTCAGCCTGATGACGCTGCCCCTGGAGACCTGTGAGCCAAAACTGGCGCAGATCCGTTCGTCGAGCTCCCGAGTGGCCCCGGGCTGAGAGCTGTGCAAGTACAGATAATCACCATTCTCGAGCTCGATTAGGTGCTGCTCGACGAGCACGTCCATCCCGTGCTCGTCCTTCAGGATCACTTGCCGAACGACGCGTTTTTCGCCCTCGGGCGAAATGCTTGCGCTTTGCTGAGTAACCTGCGCGATGACGAGGGCCGGGAACGCCGCGGCAGTGAGGGGGAGTAGATATCGCATGGGTTGCCTCCTTGGTTGGGAGGAGCAGGATCGGCGTATGCGCAAGGCGATTGAATACGTAAATTCTGAAAAATGGCCTGAATTTTGATTTGCGCTTCGCGGCGTCCTCTGGGCCACATCCGTCCCCGGTGATAGACCTGAGACGGCGCGAGACCTAGAATGGCGCCGCGAGCGAGAGTGGCGGAATTGGTAGACGCACCAGATTTAGGTTCTGACGGGTAAAACCGTGCGGGTTCGAGTCCCGCCTCTCGCACCAACCAGGGGTCGATCGCGGCCACAGACAAGTAGCTCTCTCACTTACCCGGCCCGAAGGGTCGCGGCAGGATAGTCGCCTTGAACTCAGTGCAGGGAAGCGAGGCTAGATTCTGGTGGTCGAGAGTTGCCGGCGTTGCGGCACTCGCCGGCTTTTGCGCCGCGCTGACGATCCACGTACGAGCCATTCTGAATCTGCCGATTCCAGCGGAATCCTGGCCGGGTTTTCCGCTCTCTTTCTCTCTGTTTGCTGGCGCCTTTCTCGTGTTCATGCCCATGGTTCGCGACGCGAGTGACGGTCGGATCGGTCCGGTATCGAATTCGCGAATTGCAGCGGGCATGCCGACCTGGGCGCGCGCAGCGATAGCCGTGTGTGCCGCCTATGTTGCTTTCAACTTCGTCTGGTGTCTGGTCGCTCACGGCGAAAAGGTGCAAGTCTCGAATGGTAAGGCTATTGCCTACGTGTCAGGCGTTTCACGCGTCCTCACGGACGACGAGTACAGGGACTACCTGGGATGGCAGGCCCGTTTCTGGTCGGGCCACATCCTCATCTTCTACCTGGTCCCCGTCTTCTATTTTCTATGCGGGCCGGGAGCGAAGGGGCGGGTGGCTCGACAGGCGTAATCATCGTTGCGTCGTTACGGCTGCTCACGATATGCGCAGCTGCGACGACGTCATGATCCCAAGAGTTTCAGCAGTCCAAGCGCGGCGGCAAAGGTGCCCGCGACAGCGACGTAAGGATACCAACGCGCCTCTGCGTTGATCTTCATCGTCTCTGCAGTGATCTTGCGGAGCTCCGCGCGGAGCTTCTCTCGCTCGTCGTCAATCATGGGTATCGTCTCCGGCTGGACCGGCGGTGGCATGGCGGGCATGGCTTATTCCCAGCGTAGCACCGGCGATTTCGTCCGGCATGGGTGCACGCAAGGTTAGAGAGGTAGCAAGCGCTGCGCTGTCAGCCAATGTCACTAAAAAATACAGGGTGACGTCGCTTTCGCTACCAGGCGATCAGGTGGGTGCCTGTGTTCGCCGGGCTACGATTGTTCCCAAAACGGCAAGCACCACCGTAATCGCAAAGTTCGCCGCAAACGCCGCGGTATGCGACGCATTCAGCAGTGCGGCGAATAACGTACCGCCGATCGCCAGCGTGGTGGCGACCATCAATGATTCGCACAGCTGCAGCGCCGAACTGTTGCTGCCCTGTTCGTGCTCGCCCGACATGGAAAGTGCGAGAACGGCGACGGTGCCGTAGAGCATGCCCATGCCCAGGCCGGTCAGTAGCCATCCCAGCACAGCGGCGAACACCGGCATCCATGGAAACGTAGCGAGCGACGCGGTGATCACGCCGAACACCATGAGCGCCGTGCCACGTGTAAGCAGGGCCTGTCGCGAAATCGTTGCGTAATGGCCCTGGTACCACGAGCCCGAGAACCAACCGATCGCGCCGACGCTGATAGCGAGACCAGACCACGTAGGCGACAGACCATGTTGCTGCGAGAACACGAGTGGCAGGAAGGCTTCGGCACCGAAGAAGGCCGAGGCAGCGACACCACGTAACGCGATGACTGCCGGTAGTCCGCGCGCCGCGCGTAACGTGCCGGTGGGTAGCAGCTGGCGTCCACATCCGATGATCAGGGCGACGGCGGGCACGAAGAGGGCGACGGCGATCCACCCCTGTTCCTGCCCGGCGACGAACAGCAGGCACGTACCGACGGAAGCACCGATGGCGTTCATCATGCGACCAGGCTTCTCTTCCTGGACGTGCGTTGGCGGTGCAAGGGAGCTCAATGCGCCACGAAGCGCTGCCGCAGCGGGCAGGGCAAGCAGGGGCACCGCAAGGAACACCCAGCGCCAACCGAAGTGCTCGACGATGGCGCCGCTGATCGCCGGTCCGATCAGGGCGGGTACGACCCACCCCGCGGAGAACGAGGCGAAGACTTTCGGCCTGAGGTGGTCCGGATACAGGCGCGCAACGATCACGTAGAGGGCAGGCGACRGGCAGCCCGCTCCGAGGCCCTGTACCAACCGACCCACGATCAGGGTGGGCATGTTGTGGGCGAAACCCGCGATCAGCAGGCCGGCCACGAAGCCGACCAGGCCGGTCCAGACGGCAGGGGCGGGTCCTTTGCGGTCGCTCCAACGTCCCGAGAGGGCCATGCCGATGACACTGGTCGCGAGGAGTCCGCCGAAGGCGAGGGCGTACAGGCGAAGGC
>NZ_JBFUIT010000237.1:0-6464 GCF_056401735.1 Luteibacter sp. P4_D7_3 | reverse complement strand
GAGTTCACCCGTGCACCGTTCATAGGCTTCCCGCTGCGTCTTCAGGTCGTCCTCGGCGCCCGGGGCTGTCCGCGCGGGGTCCGGATGGGCGATGACCGATGCGATCCCCGCCAACAGGGCCTTGGTGGCAGCCTGTTTGCCGCGCTCGATGCCCTGGGCGGTCAGGATGTCCTCGGGAACGATGAGCTGGCCATCGTGCGAGTCGAACGACATCCACGTGTGGTCGACTGAGGGATGCGCGCCCATGGACGAGACTTCGAAATCGATCGTTATCACCTGGCTATCCGCCCGGACGACGGTAAACGTGAGGTCCGTCATACCGCCCGTCTGGTCTTCTTCGGTGAAGACAGGCTGGTGATAATGCCCGGGCACCTGGCGCAACAGGCTGTACTGGATGGTCAGGTTGATCTTCGCCGCGACATTGGCGGCCATGCCGGAGACCACCGGCACGTCGTAATGCTCAGCATAGGCTGTGCCCACTGGAAAGGTCAGCGTGTCGACGCGTACCTGTGCGGTGGCGACGAGCGGCGTGCAAAGGACAAGGCCAAAAGCGAGTGTGCGCAACATCCGTGGTGCTCCCCTGGTTCCAGAACCGATGGTACCAAGGTTGTCTGACTTCCTCGTGGCGACGTGGTGACGGAACGCGGCGTCGATGACGCCGCGTTCCGCTTTGTGCCCTAATCCAACGGGCGCTCAGTAATCCCAATACCCCGGCACCCAACGGTAGGCATCACCGTCCACAGCCACCCGGCCAACCGACGGGAATGACACGTGGGTGGCCACGAGCAATTCGCCGCTCGCCGCCAACTCCTTGAAAAGACGCAGGCGGACGTTGACCGCCTCTTCGGGGTCGTGCTCGAAGCCGTTCTGCCAATCCGGGTGATCGAACGCGACCGGGAACAGGGCGTCGCCCGCGAACGTCAGCGCCTCGGTACCGGATGCAATACGGACCACGCAGTGCCCCGGTGTGTGACCGCCGGTACGACGGGCAACCACCCCGGGCGCTACCTCGTACTCCTCGTCGAACTGCCGCAGCTGGCTGCTGTAGTCCGCGAGGAAGCGCTTGGCGGTGACGCGAAGCACATCCGGAATCGGCGGCGGCATGACCGTGCGGGAAAAGTCCGGCGACTCCCAGAACGCAACCTCGGAAGCGGCTACGTGGATCCGTACGTCCGGACGCAGCTGTTCTTTCACGCCGTCACCGAGCAGGCCGCCCACATGGTCCATGTGCAGATGGGTAAGGACCACGTCAGTCAGGGAGGCCAGCGAAATGCCGGCGTCCTCGAGTCGCTTGACCAGCTGCCCCGCGCGCGGAAAACCTTCGAACACACCACCCAACCCGGAGTCGATGAGGATGGTCTGGTCACCACTGCGCACGACGACGACGTTAACTGCCCAATCGAACGTTTCTGGCAGAAGCATGTTGTCCAGCCAGGCGGCGCGACCCGCGGGCGCGACATTGGTCGACATCACTTCGAACGGGATCGGCAACGTGCCGTCGCTGATCACCATGACGTCGATCTCGCCGATCTTCAGCGCATAGCGCGACGGAACCAGATCCCTGGACTTTGCTTCAACGGTGTGTGGAATGCTGTGTACTACGCTCATCTTTCTCTCCTGCTGACCACGGTATGACAACCGACGTGGTTCCATCCTAGGTTTCAGCAGAACGCTCCGGTAGGCATCGAAGCGGCCTCATGCTATTGCCTGTTGCGCACCAATACCCCTCCCTTCACATCACGAGGTGCGAATCGCCACCACGGGCGGCACCTTCGCGGCGTATGACGCAGGCCCCCAGACGGCAAGCTGACCCAGCAGCCACAGCACGAGTGCCCCGATCAGCGGTACGTAGAGCGGCATGAATTGCAAAGGATAGACTCTCATCAGGCCGATATTCGCCAAGACGGACAGCACCAGTCCAAGGGCGACACCGCCACTGACGATCAGGAAGTTCTCGGCGTGAAAGTAACGCAGGATGTCACCCGTGGTCGCGCCCAGGGAGCGACGAATCCCGATTTGCGTGCGTCGCTGGCTGACCCAGAAGCTGCTCAGTCCGACGATGCCGCCTGCCGTGGCCAACATAAGCAGTCCGCAGACGATGCTCAGTAAGGTCGCCACACTTCGGTCCGCGGCATAGGCCTGCTCGCGCGCGCCGGCGAGCGTGACGACACCATCCTTCGCGTCGATGATGCGCATGCCCCCACGCGGCTCGAGAGATTTCAATGCCGCGGCGATGACAGGTGCCATGGGGGTGGCTTCGGTGCGAACCAGATACACCACGCCGTCGGGATCGCGAGAACGGGCCGGGAGAAGGATGCTGCTGTAGTCCAGGGCGGCCGACTCTCTAAGCGGCGACTGAAGACTGGCGACGATGCCGACAATGGCGGTCGGCCCACCCGGGAGGTACACCGTCTTGCCCAGCGCGTTTCCGTCGGGGAACAGCTTATCGGCAAGATTTCGCGTGACGATAATGGCCGGGGCTGTTGGCTTGTCGTCAGGGCTGTACGTCGTTATTTCCTCGGGACGGAAATTGCGCCCCTCTTCCAGCGATACGCCAAAGGTGTCGAGCGCATGGTCGTCGGCAAGATAGACCACGCCACGCGGTGGGCGCGTGCTCTGGTCCTGCTGGAGCTTCACGCCGGCGATGAGGATGCCGTTGGCACCAGCCAGCGGATACGTCTGGCTGGCGGACGCATCGCGCACACCCGTTGCCCGACGCAACGCGTCCAGGTCAGCACGAATCGTGGCCTCGACCTGGGTCGGGTTCTGGCCGGCCCTCCACCCATTTCGGATCACGAAGATGTGCGCCTCGTCGGTTCCGGTGAGGCGCGAAAGATGGACGATGCGAGTCGCGACGATATACAGCGCGTTCGACGCCACCGCGAGCGTGAGYGCCACCTGCAGGCCGATGAGCAAGGTGGCGACCTTGTGCCGGCCCAGCGCGGCAAGAATCGGGCTTAACTGCATGAATGCCCTGGCTAGTCTCATGTCAGGAACCTCAAGGGTTGATCTTGATCTGCCAGGCGGGCGCGATTCGCGCTGCTCGCCAGGTCGGATAGAGGGCGGCAACGACCGTCGCCGCGATCGAAAGCAGTACCGTGAGCCCGATGAGCGACGCATCGATATGCACCATGCGCGCGATCTTCGGCTCGAAGAGGCCGCCGATGCCCCATAGGCCGAGCAAGGTCAGGGTCACGCCGAAAAGACCGCCGACAAAGCCAATGCTGGCTCCTTCGATCAGAAACTGCCGGTAGATGGATGCGCGCGAGGCGCCAAGCGCTCGCCGGATACCGATCTCCGGCGCCCTCCGCATGAATCGGGCGAGCATGAGACCGACGACATTGATGAGGACGATCAGCAGAAAGCTGGCAGAGACCAGCATGGACAACGACGATGCCGGCGGCGCGACACGCAGGTAGTCCATCCAGTCCATCAGATCGTGCAGGCCAACATTGGGCGGCCACGCGAAGCGCCCAAGCCGTTGCTGCTCCTGGGCATAGCCGTGCAAATACTCGCGGTAGCCCGCCACGTCCGCAGCCGTCGGAAGCTCGACCCACGCGGCAATGCGGTCGCATTCGCCGTGGAGGTAGGCATCCCAGTCGCGCGGATCGGTCCCTCCGGCATCCGACCGGCAATCGGGAAACTTGATGTCCTTCTTCATGTCAGTCGCGCGGGTGAACGGGATGAAGACATCCCCCGCGTCGTCAAGGGCACTGCTGCCTCCCAGGGTGGCCATGTCGAAGAAGCGGGGCCTCGGCTTCCAGTCGTCGAGAACACCCGCGATCTGGAATGCCTTCCCATCGAGCCGAAGACCCTGCCCCACGCTGTTCCGTCCGCCAAACACCTTGTCGTTCAGGGCCCGGCTGATCACCACCATGGAGGCGTGCCGCTCGTCGTCGTTCGGTGCCCAACCGCCACCGAAGCGGAACGGCACGTCGAACATGGGAAAGAAGTCGGCCGTTACCGCGTCGCCGATCGCCGCCAGTGCAGGTATCGAAGGGTCGTTGGATTCCACACCCCACCTGGTCGAATAGACCAGCGCTTGCCGCTTCGCCTTGCCTGCTTTCCACAGCGCGACCGCGTCGATGTAGCTCAACATCTCAGGCGGCTCACCGTCGACGGCGTGCGCCGGACCGGCGTTATCGATCTGCGGCGCAAAGAGCTGCGAGGATCGGCCCGGCATCGGATCGCTCGTCGTCGCGCGAAACACCGCGTACGAGACCATGCATGCCGAAACACCAAAAGCCAGCAACGCGACAACCAGCGCCGTTAGCGCTTTACTCCGCCTGCAGCTACGCAAGGCCAGCGCAACGTAATACCCCCACATATCGTCCCTTTTTCCCCTTCCGTAAGCGGTCGAGAGCAATATTAGTGCCAAACGATAGCGAGACGACCTGGCCCGTCCGTACGCCCGGCCCTGTCCAGGACGGCTGTCCCCGGACACTTGTCCGCGGACACTCCGGACACTCTGCTCACGTGACCGCTTGTGCGGGCTCCATGTCTGTTTCGGTGGCTGCAGTTGCGCTAAGGTCCGGCAGGTCAAATCCAGGGGAAGCGTCCATGCGTCGTCATCTGCTGATCTTTATTGCCATGGTGTTCGCCATGCCCGCCTTGGCCGCACACGCGCCGATGTCGGACCCGCCGGTGCGCGTTGGCATCGTGATGTTCGACGGCGTCCAGATCATCGACTTCGCGGGACCCTACGAGGTCTTCGGCAACGCGGGCTTCGGCGTGGTCACGGTATCGGCGGACGGCAAGCCGGTGAGCACCGCGATGGGCCTGAAGGTCACGCCGGACGCGAGCTTCGCCACGGCCCCGCCGTTCGACGTGCTGCTGATCCCCGGTGGCGACGTGGCCGATGCACAACGCGACACGCGCATCCTCGACTTCATCCGCCAACGATCCGTGCCGGCAAAGCAGGTGCTCTCAGTCTGCACCGGCGCCTTCATCCTCGGTGCCACCGGCCTGCTCGACGGCGACAAGGCGACCACCTTCACACCACGCATCGACGAGTTGGCCAAGGCCTTCCCGAAGATCCAGGTGATCCGCGACGTACGCTGGGCCGACAACGGCAAGCTGGTGACGTCAGCTGGTCTTTCGTCGGGCATCGACGCCGCGCTGCACGTGGTCGCGAAAATTCGCGGCACCGACGAAGCACGCACCGTCGCCCTGCGCCTTGAATACGACTGGAAGCCCGAAGGCGGCTTCGTCCGTTCGCGGCTCGCCGATCGCTATCTGACGAAGACGCTGCTGCAAGCCGGCGTCGACTGGCCGAAAGACGCAAAGTTCGACGAGTATGTCTCTGCCGGTGACCTCGACCGCTGGGAGACGCGCTATCACGTGCAGACGACCACACCTGCCGCCGAGCTGCTCGACCGTCTCGACGTCGGGGCGCGCAAGACCGGCCTGTGGAAGGCCGCCGGTCCGCATCGCTGGAGCAGCCGGCAGGAGAACCGGGATGTCACGCTGAGTTTCTCCACGAAGCCTGGCGTGGACGCGTCGCACTACGATCTGCAGATGGTCATCGTGGCGGCAGCCGCTTCGGGAACAGCGAAGCCGTGACCTAGGGCAAGCCACGGCCTCGCTAGGCGAAAGCGGTGCGCCGTGGCATAACACGTCTTTCCGAGATGGACCTCGTCATATGCGCCGCACCCTCGCTGGCATCGCGATGCTTCTGCTCCTCTGGCCCGTCGCCGCCCTCGCGGGAGTCAATAACTCGAAGGACCCCGTTCCTCACTACGGCATGTCACAGGATGCGCTCGAGCGTGCCTATGTCGAGTCGTACGAGCATGAAGGCTTCTTCTTGTCGGATCGCACGAGCAAGAAGTCGCTTGTGGGTAGCACCTGGACGACGCGCCTGGTCTTTACCTTTCGGATGCCACCCGGCTGGGGAAAGAACTGGACGACGCTGGAAGTCACCACGCAGGATCCGACGAAATGTGCGCCGTGCATGGTGCGCCGGCTCGACTTCGTCTACCCCGGCCACGACATGGAAGATCCCGGCGGCGTATACGCCGGCTACCAGCAGATGTCAGTGGCCGACAACCGGGCGGTAGCCGCCGCAGCAGGACGCGTCAACGCGGTGATCTCCCCGGCCAGGTTATGGCATCCCGTCTATGTCGCGCCAGTAGAGAGGAACTGGCCGTTGATCACGTGGTTTGCGAGCCTCCTGATCGTCGCCGTTCTCACGGTTCGCGAGCCACCCTACTCCCGGCTCAGCTATCTTCGGCTACCCGTCGCCGCACCTCTGTTCATCGTCGCAGCCTATCTGCTCATCCGGTTCAAGATTGTCGCCAGTGACGGACAAGCGTCGGGCGCGGGCGTCTACTGGCTCATCGCGATGGCCATCGGCTGGCTCACCCTGTTGCTGGGTGTGTTCCTCGTCGTCGGCKTCCTGCGCAGGAAGCCTCTTCACCCTGTGACGGCCATCCTTTCCGTTATCCCGGCCATCTGCATGCTTATCG
>NZ_JBFUIT010000236.1:0-6478 GCF_056401735.1 Luteibacter sp. P4_D7_3 | reverse complement strand
AGGGTTTTCAGCAAGGCGTTCGCTGCGGCGGCGTTCATCGCGTCGGCCGGATCCACCGTGGCGATCTGCCAGCCGCCGAACTGGCTGGACATGGCCAACCGTGCGGAAAGGTCGCGGATCTGGTCGACGACGATCTCGCTGCGGGTCACGCCGTCCTTGCGCAGGCCGAACGATAACGTGGCCACGTCCGGGTGCGTACCGGCAGCCACCAGGTGGCAGCTGCGGCAGACCCCGCAAGGCGTACCGTCGTGACTCTGCTGACAGAGCAGGCCCTTGACGAACGTCGCCAGAAAATCCCGCTTGCCCAGGCCAGCCGGCCCGGCAAGCAACAACGCATGCGGAAGCGCATCGCGCTCACGGCGCGCCTGCAGGCGCGCCCAGGCATCGGCATGCCAGGGGCGCAGGCTCACGAAACGACTCCGTCAAGCAAGCCGGAAACACCCTCGATGGCCTGGCCCAGCACGGCGTCCGGCGCGGCACTCGCGTCCAGCACGCGGAAGCGTCGTGGCTCCGCGGCTGCCCGCGCGCGATACGCGTCGCGAATGCGTTCGAAGAAGGAATCACCCTCCCCTTCGATGCGGTCCGCCTCGCCCCGMCCGGCGGCGCGAGCACGGCCGGTGCTCACGGGAAGGTCGAGCAGCAACGTGACATCGGGCTTGAGGGCCAGCGCGGCCCAGACTTCGAGCGCCTCGATGCGCTCCACCGGTTGACCGCGACCGCCACCCTGGTAGGCAAAGCTGGCGTCGGTAAACCGATCGCAAAGCACCCAGCGACCGGCGGCCAGCGCCGGCTCGATGACCTGACGGACCAGCTGGGCGCGCGAGGCGAACATCAGCAACAATTCGGCTTCCGCGCAGAGGTCGTTGTTGGCGGCATCCAGCACCACGYCGCGCACCGCCTCCCCCACGGCCGTACCGCCGGGCTCGCGGGTAACGACCAGATCCACGCCCTGCACACGGAGGTACGCTTCGAGCCCACGGAGCAGCGTGCTCTTGCCGGCGCCTTCGCCGCCTTCGAGGGTGATCAGTCGGCCGCGCTTGGGTGTCGTCACTGGCATCGCTTCAATTGGTAGCAGGCAACAGCCCGGTTGTGGTCATCGAGATTGGCCGAGAAGACGTGGCTGCCGTCGCCCTTGGCGACGAAATACAGATCCTTGCCTTCCACCGGATGCAGCGCCGCCTGGATCGCCGCGCGCCCCGGCAGCGCAATCGGGGTCGGCGGCAGGCCGACCCGCGTGTACGTATTGTAGGGGGTGTCCGTCGTGAGGTCGCTTTTGTGGATGTTGCCCACATAGCTGTCGCCCATGCCGTAGATCACCGACGGGTCGGTCTGCAGCAGCATGTGCAGCTGTAGGCGCCGGATGAACACGCCGGCGATGCGCGGGCGCTCTTCCGCCCTGCCCGTCTCCTTTTCCACGATCGAGGCGAGGATGAGCGCCTCGTACGAGGTGGCCAGCGGCAGGTCCGGGGCACGCGCTGCCCAGGCCGTGTCGAGTGTCTTGGTCATCGCCGCATGCGCGCGCTTGAGGATGCTGGAGTCGGTGTCGTTCTTGACGTATGCGTAGGTTTCGGGAAGGAATCTCCCTTCCGGGTGCTCGCCCTCGTTACCCAGCCGCTTCATCAGCTCGTCGTTGTCGACACCCGCCGTGTCGTGCGACAGCGTGTCGGTCGCGGCCAGCGCACGGCGCAGATCGGCGAAGCTCCAGCCATCGACGATGGTGAAATTGCGCTGCATGACCTTGCCGTTGGCCATGTCGCCAATCAGATCCCTTGGTGTCATGCCCGTGCGCAGCAGGTATTCACCCGCGTGCAGACGCCCCGATGCGCGCATTTCGATCGCCAGCACGCGCCAGTACAGCGGCGACGCGCGTGTCGCGCCGCGATCGCGCAGGTCGCGCACGATGTCCTTGAACGAAGCACCGCGTGCCACATCGATGCTCTGTCCGGCCACGGGCACGCTCAGCGGCGTGCGCGCAAAGCGCGACCAGTCGAAAACAAGCCAGCTACCCACGGCGATCGCCGCGACCAGCACCACCAGCAAAATGACACGCCAGAGGGCGATGCCGCGCACTTTCATCAATCGGAATCCTTCGAACGGTTCGGAAGCGGCAGGCCGATCGCGCGCCAGTGGGCCTGCCAATGGCGGGTCACCGGGCCGGGCTGCCAGGTTCGGCCAGCGAAAGCCCGAACGGGAAGAATGCCCCGAACGGCCGACGTGAGGAAGACCTCGTCGGCCTCGACCACCTGTTGCGGCGACACGTGCCCGATGTCCACCTCGCCCGAAGCAAGCACCTCCGCGCGCGCCACGCCCGCGACACCGCAACGATCCACCGGCGRTGTGACAAGGCGCCCGCCTATGACGGCAAACAGGTTAGCTGCCGTTGCGCAGACGACGCGACCCTCCTGGTCGGCCATCAGGCCCTCTTGCCAGCAGGTATCCTCCCACTCCGAGCGGGCGAGCACCTGCTCGAGACGGTTGAGATGCTTCATCCCCGCCAGCAGGGGCTGATCGCCCAGGCGCGTGTCGCACTGGCGCAACGCTATCCCGTGGCGGTACACGTCCGTGGCAAGCAATAGCGGACCGACGCTGATCACGATGGTCGGCTTTGCCTGGCGTGGCCGGGCGTAACCGCGCTCACCCACACCGGCGGTAAACGTGATGCGGGCCACGGCATCCTCCAGCCCATGGGCCAGGTGCTGGACGCCGGCCAGCATAGCGTCGGTATCGGGCGCAGGCATGCCCAGACGCCTCGCCGACGCCCGCAGGCGTTCGACGTGCCGCGGCCACAAAGGCACGGCACGATCGACCACGCGCAACGTTTCAAACAGGCCGTCGCCGTACATCAGGCCACGATCCGCCGCACCCAGCCGATCGGTCTCGATGAAGTCGACCGACATACGCATGCTCATGCCGCGCCGAAAATACGCAACAGGCCGCGCGCCTTCGCCCGCGTCTCGTCGAGTTCCTTGTCAGGTACCGAATCGGTGACGATGCCGGCACCCGCACGTAGCGACACCGTCGGCCCTTCGACCATCAACGTGCGAATGAGGATATTGAGGTCCATGTCGCCGTTGTCGTCGAGATAGCCGATCGCCCCCGTGTAGGCACCCCGCGGCTCACGTTCGATATCACCGATGATCGCCATGCAGCGCACCTTGGGACAACCGGTGATGGTGCCGCCCGGAAACGTCGCCGCGATCACCTGGCCGGGCGTCACGCCTTCACGTGCCCGGCCGCACACATTGGAAACGATGTGATGCACATGGGCGTAACTCTCCACGACCATGAGCTCATCGACTTTCACGCTGCCGGGCACGCACACGCGACCGAGGTCGTTGCGCTCCAGGTCGATCAACATGACGTGCTCGGCCCGCTCTTTCGGGTGCGTCGTGAGTTCGCGGATACGTGCCGCATCGTCGTCACCAGGGACGCGAGGCCGCGTTCCGGCGATGGGGCGCGTTTGCAGCAGGCCGTCGCGCGATTCGACCAGACGCTCCGGCGACGAGCTCACGATCGCCCATGCCGGTTGCTGGAGCAGCCCCGCGAAGGGTGCGGGATTCGCCGTGCGCAATGCCGCCATCAGGCTCGCCGGGGAAGGCGCTTCGGCAAACCGCGCCGACCAAYGCCGCGACAGATTCACCTGGAACACATCGCCCGCACGCAGGTGTTCGTGAATACGCACGACACCTTCGAGAAACCGCGACGGCTCGTCTTCCTCGACGGCAACGGGTGTAGCCAACGCGAGATCGGGAAGTGCCACGTCGAGGTCGGCGGACAGGATGTCCAGCCAGTGCTCGGCGCCGTCCTCGGCAATGAGAATGGTGCGTTGCCCAACGTGATCGACGATCGCCGCCGCGGGGCTACGCAAGGCGAACGCCACCGGTGCGACCCCGCTGGACGGCGGCAGGCGCAGGCTCGGCTCGATCTGCCCGACCAGTTCGTACGCAAGGTAGACGATCCAGCCCCCGTGGAACGGCAAGCCATCGTCGACCCGCGGATGATGGCGCGCGGCCCAGGCGCCATCGAGCGCATCGAGAAACGTGCCGGGAACGATGTCGCCTGCCGCATCACGAACAAGGTCGTCAGCACCGAGCGTCAGCGACGCATCACCGGCGACAAAAAGGATGTCGAAGCGAGACTGCGGCGTTCCGGTGACCGCACTGGCCAGCAGTGCCGGATAGCGTTCCGGATATGACGCGGCCGGCGCGAGGAGATCGCGCCGGCCGGCCAGGGTTCGCGTGACGAAAGCCACGCCGATCAGAGGCGACGGAAGACGAGCGTACCGTTGGTGCCGCCGAAGCCGAACGAATTCGACACGACGACGTTGAGGTCCGCCTTCTCCGCCTTGTTCGGCACGAGATCCATGCCAAGCGCGGCCACTTCCGGATCGACGTCGACGAGATTCATCGTCGGCGGGATGATCCCGTCGCGCAGCGCCATCACCGAGAAGATCGCCTCCACACCGCCGGCAGCGCCGAGCAGGTGGCCGGTGACCGACTTGGTCGAACTGACCGCAAACTTTCCCTTCGCGGTGGCGTGGTCGCCGAACACGTTGCGAATGGCCTTGGCTTCGCCCAGATCGCCCACCGGGGTGGAGGTGCCGTGCGCATTGACGTACTGCACGTCTTCCGGGGTGATGCGCGCGTCGTGCAGGGCATTGCGCATGGCAAGCTCTGCACCGTCACCACTGGGCGAGGTGATGTGATACGCGTCGCCGCTCATACCGAAGCCGACAAGCTCGGCCAGGATGTTGGCGCCACGCGCCTTGGCGAACTCGTACTCCTCGAGCATGAGCATGCCGGCACCGTTGGACAGCAGGAAGCCGTCGCGGCCGGTATCCCACGGACGGCTGGCGTGCGTCGGATCGTCGTTGCGCGTGGACATCGCCTTGGCCGAGCAGAAGCCCGCCATCGCCGTCGTCGTGGTGGCATGCTCCGAGCCGCCGGCGAGCATCGCGTCCGCATCGCCGTACTGGATCAGGCGCATGGCCATGCCGATGTTGTGTGCGGCCGTCGTGCACGCCGAGACCAACGCGATATTCGGGCCTTTCAGGCCGAAGTAGATCGACAGGTTACCGGCGACCATGTTGATGATGGAGCTGGGTACGTAGAACGGCGAGACCTTGCGCGGGCCCTTTTCGTTCAGCTCGATCGCGGTGGCTTCGATCGTGTGCAGGCCGCCGATACCGGCACCCGCGGCCACGCCGATACGCCCGGCATTCTCTTCGGTCACGACCAGACCCGACTGACGGAACGCATGGGCACCGGCGACGATGCCATAGTGGATGAACGGGTCCATCCGCTTGAAGTCTTTCGCAATGGAGCGACGTTCGTCGTCAAGCGCCTTGATCCCCGCCTCGTCGGTGGGAATCGTGACGCCGTCAAAGAAGGCGTCGGCCGCAACGAAGTTGCGGACTTCGCCCGCGATGCGGGTGTTATAGGCGCTGGTGTCGAAATCGGTGACAGGGCCGATGCCGCTGTTACCTTCGACGACGTTCTTCCAGGCGGTGGCGACATCGTTACCGACCGGCGAAAGAATCCCCATGCCGGTAATTACCACACGTCGTTTACTCATGCGTTTGTTCCTTAGCACTTTATCCACGCAACCATACGCGAGCGCAGGTTACGAAAAGCGGAAACGAAAACTGCGCCTTTAGGCGCAGCTTCCGTGTCGCTCGGAGATCGACGGGAGGCAAGCCTCCGATCGACAACCAGTCGATTGATCAAGGGGTCTTGACGTGAGCCTTGATGTAGTCGACCGCCTGCTGGACCGTCGTGATCTTCTCAGCTTCTTCGTCCGGGATCTCGCACTCGAACTCTTCTTCGAGGGCCATCACGAGCTCAACGGTATCCAGCGAATCGGCGCCCAGATCGTCCACGAAAGACGCGTTGGTGGTGACTTCATCTTCCTTGACGCCCAGCTGTTCAACGACGATCTTCTTGACGCGTTCTTCGATGGTGCTCATGTTGCCTTTACCTCCCGAGGGAAAATTCCGGCGGCATTGTAGTGGCTAAGGACTTGGCCCGCCAACACACACTGCCACCACGTGGATGACGCCCGGTTTTTCTTAAGCCGGACGCGAAACGATGATTGTCTCTCAAAAACGGGCCGGTGGCGACTGCCGCCGACCCCGGCCGATCAGGGCGGCCCCATCAGGGCATGTACATGCCGCCGTTCACGTGAAGGGTCTCACCGGTGATGTACTTCGCTGCGGGCGAGGCCAGGAAGGCCACCGCCTCGGCGATATCGTTGGGCTCGCCCAGCTGGCCCAGGGCGATGCCGGACAGGAGCGCGCTGCGCTGCTCCTCCGGAAGCCCACGAGTCATGTCGGTATCGATGAAGCCCGGGGCCACCACGTTCACGGTGATGCCACGCGAGCCAATCTCACGGGCGAGCGATTTGGAGAACGCGATGATGCCGGCCTTGGCCGCTGCGTAGTTGGCCTGGCCCGGATTKCCGGTGACGCCGACCACGGAAG
>NZ_JBFUIT010000235.1:0-6481 GCF_056401735.1 Luteibacter sp. P4_D7_3 | reverse complement strand
CGCCGGGGTCCTGCGGGTCCTGGCAGGCGACATATTCCTTGGCGACCAGGTTCATGCCGTCACGCAGGGGCGTCACCAGGCCGACCTTGGCGACGCGGAAGTAGCCTGCCAGCACTTTGTGGGCAAATGACTTGTTCACGTAGCGGATCGGTACCCAGTCCGGCTCGGCGTACTGTCCGTTGATGTGACCGGCGCTGCGCTCCAGCTCGCGGCGCAACGAGCGGTACTCGGGTACGTCGGAGCGGGACGGCGGGGCGATCTGCAGCAGCGAGACGCGGCCGCGCATCTCCTTATGGTCGCGAAGCAGGCGTGCGAAGCCTTCGAATCGTTCGGGCAGGCCTTTCGAATAATCCAGGCGGTCCACACCGATGATCAGCGAGCGATCGTCCACGCTGGCCCTCAGTTTGGCGACGGCGCCACTGTCTTCCGCGCGGTGGGCCAGTTCGACGGCCTCGGCCGTGTCGATGCTGATCGGGAACACGCCAGCGCGGAAGATGCGCCCGTTGGCCGCGCGGATCCGGCCGCCCGTGCGCATGGCCGCCCCCAGCTCGTGCAGGAAGTAGTCCTCGAGGGCGCGTACATCGCGCTGGGTGTGCAGGCCGACGAGATCGTACGAGGCCAGCGGCTCGAGCAGCTCGCGATGCCTTGGCAGGGTGATCAGCAAGCCTGCCGCCGGCAGGGGGGTATGCAGGAAGAAGCCGATCCGGTTCTCGACACCCAGCTCGCGCAGCATCGCCGCCAGCGGAATCAGGTGGTAGTCGTGGACCCAGATGATGTCGTCCTTCCTGAGCAGCTTCGCCACGCGCTTGGCGAAGATCCGGTTGACCCGGAGATAGCCTTCAAGATGGTCGCGACGGTAGTCGACAAGGTCGGCGCGGTAGTGGAAGAGTGGCCAGAGAGCGCGGTTGGCGAAGCCACTGTAATAGTCGTCGTGATCCTGCTTGGACATGTCGATGGTGGCGTAGCTGATATGGCCATCGGCCACTTCATGCAGTTCCTTGCCGGTCTCGGCGGCGATGTTGCCGCTCCAGCCGAACCATAGGCCGCCCATTTCCTGCAGCGCCGCGTTCATTGCGGACGCCAGTCCGCCGGTCTGCGTCTGCTTGGGTAACGCGACGCGATTGGAAATGACGACTAGTCGGCTCATGTTGCGCTTGTGGCTCCTTGCGACAGCCTGGCTTTCACGGAATCCAGCCAAGCATGAACGTCAGCCGGGCTAGACAATGTGAACGTCGCTTGTGACGGTGTTCTTGCGCCTATGCGAACGGAAGCGCCGCCGTGGGCGTTGACGAAGATAAAAGCGTGCTCGTCGGTCAGGTCGTCACCGAGATAGACCGGGCGGCGACCGTGGAACGGCGCTTCGTCGAGAAACGAGGCCACTGCCACGCCCTTGTCCATGCCGCGCGGCTTGAACTCGAAGACATAGCTGCCAGGTTGTAGCTCGAAGCCGGGGAAGCGCTTGGCGATCATCGGCGCGCGGCGAGCCAGTTCCGGTTCGTACTCGGGGCGTTCGCGGCAATGCAGGGCAACCGACCAGCTCTTGTCCTCGACCCGCACGCCAGGCATTTCGGTGGCGACCGCGTGGACCGTCTCGCGTAGTCGGGCCAGTTCCGCCGGATCCACAGGAACCGTGATCACCCGGCCCGTCGCGTCGCGCCGTTCCATACCGTGCTGACCGGCGGCCGCCCAGCGCGGCCGGTTGAAGATCTGGTCCAGCCCGCTGATCGCCCGTCCACTGACCAGCGCCATCGCACCACCCAGTGCCGCGTGGATCGCATCGAGGGTGTCCAGCAGACCCTCGGCCAGGGCGACACCGTCGGGATCATCGGCGAAGGCGAGCAGCGTGCCGTCCGCGTCCAGGAACAGGGCGGTTTCGGCGTCGATCAGGCCCGGAACAGGGCGGGGCAGAGTGTCGCGGCTGGCTGTCACGTTGGCTCCATGGGGCTGCGATTCCCCGAGGATGCAGGGTGTAGTGTGAAAAAAGCGGAGGAAGCCTTGTTGCGCCTGCTCTTCACCGTTGAAGGAGCACGCTCCCACCCGCATCTGTTTGGCCAGAGGCGGTCGCGGGGAGGGCCCGGGGCGCGCCAGAACCTTTGGGAGAAACCTTCGATGCGTATGGACAAACTTACGTCGCGATTCCAGCAAGCGCTGGCCGACGCCCAGTCGCTGGCCGTCGGCCGCGACAACAATATGCTCGAGCCGGCACACGTGCTGGCCGCGCTGCTCGACCAGCAAGGCGGCTCGACCGGGCCGTTGCTGACTCAGGCCGGGGTCAACGTACCGTCCCTGCGCCAGCGCGTGGGCGAGATCCTCGACCGGCTGCCGCGTGTCGCGGGCGAGGAAGGCAATATCAACCTCGGCAACGACCTCAATCGCCTGCTCAACCTCACCGACAAGCTTGCCCAGCAGCGCGGCGACCAGTTCATCGCCAGCGAGCTGTTCGTGCTTGCCCTGCTGGAGGATCGCGGCGAGGTCGGTGGTGCGCTGAAGGCGGCCGGCGCCACGAAGGAGCGACTTGAGGCGGCGATCGACAAGCTGCGCGGCGGTGAAAAAGTGCAGTCGGAGAACGCCGAAGAGCAGCGCCAGGCGCTGGAGAAGTACACGATCGACCTGACCGAGCGCGCCGAGGCCGGTAAGCTCGATCCGGTGATCGGCCGCGACGAGGAAATCCGCCGGACCATCCAGGTCCTGCAGCGCCGCACCAAGAACAATCCCGTGCTTATCGGTGAGCCGGGCGTGGGCAAGACGGCCATCGTCGAAGGCCTTGCCCAGCGCATCGTCAACGGCGAAGTGCCCGAAGGCCTGCGCGACAAGCGCGTGCTCTCGCTCGACATGGGCGCGCTCATTGCCGGTGCGAAATTCCGCGGCGAGTTCGAAGAGCGCCTGAAAAACGTGCTCAGCGACCTCTCGAAGCAGGAAGGTCGGGTGATCCTCTTCATCGACGAATTGCACACGATGGTCGGCGCCGGCAAGGCCGATGGTGCGATGGATGCGGGCAATATGCTGAAGCCCGCCCTCGCACGCGGCGAGCTGCATTGCATCGGCGCAACGACGCTTGACGAGTATCGCAAGTATGTCGAGAAGGACGCCGCGCTCGAGCGCCGATTCCAGAAGATCCTTGTCGGCGAGCCGAGCGTCGAGGACACCATCGCGATTCTGCGTGGCCTGAAGGAGCGCTACGCCGTCCACCATGGTGTGGAGATTACCGATCCGGCGATCGTTGCCGCAGCGACGCTTTCCGCGCGCTACATTCCCGACCGTCAGCTGCCGGACAAGGCCATCGACCTGATGGACGAGGCTGCTTCGCGGATCCGCATGGAAATCGATTCCAAGCCGGAAGAACTCGACCGCCTCGAGCGCCGCCTCATCCAGCTCAAGATCCAGCGCGAGATGCTGAAGAAGGAGCACGACGACGAGTCGAGGCAACGCCTCGCCACCCTCGAATCCGATATCGAGAAACTCGACCGCGAGTTCTCCGACCTCAACGAGGTATGGAAGTCGGAAAAGGCAATGCTCCAGGGCACGACCAAGGTCAAGGAGCAGATCGAGGCCGCACGCGTCGAGTTGGAAGCCGCCCAGCGTCGCCAGGACTATGCGGCCATGAGCGAAATCCAGTACGGCCGACTGCCGGCGCTGGAGGCCCAGCTCGCCGCGGCCCAGCAAGCCGAAAAGCAGGACTTCACGCTGCTGCAGGACCGCGTGACCGCCGAGGAGATCGCCGAGGTGGTCGCCCGCTGGACCGGGATTCCCGTGGCGAAAATGCTCGAAGGCGAGCGCGAGAAGCTGTTGCAGATGGAGAGCGCGCTGCATTCGCGCGTGGTCGGCCAGGAAGAGGCAGTGAAAGCCGTATCGGATGCGATCCRCCGTGCGCGTGCGGGCTTGTCCGATCCGAACCGCCCGTACGGATCGTTCCTGTTCCTTGGTCCGACGGGCGTCGGCAAGACGGAGCTGTGCAAGGCGCTGGCCGATTTCCTCTTCGACACGCAGGACGCCATGATTCGCATCGACATGAGCGAGTTCATGGAGAAACACTCGGTGAGCCGTCTGGTGGGTGCACCCCCCGGGTATGTCGGTTATGAAGAAGGTGGCTACCTCACCGAAGCCGTTCGGCGTCGTCCGTACAGCGTGATCCTCCTGGACGAGGTGGAGAAGGCGCATCCGGATGTGTTCAACATCCTGCTGCAGGTGCTCGACGATGGCCGCCTCACGGACGGCCAGGGCCGCACGGTGGACTTCCGTAACACGGTCATCGTGATGACCTCGAACCTGGGGTCGAACCTGATCCAGGAGCAGGCCGGCGACAGCGAAGCCGATTACATGCAGATGAAGGCCTCGGTGCTCGGCGTCGTGCAGGGGCACTTCCGTCCCGAGTTCATCAATCGCCTCGACGACCTGGTGGTGTTCCGTCCACTCGACAAGAAGCAGATCCGGTCCATCGCGCGTATCCAGCTCGCCTACCTCGGTAAGCGACTGGCCGAACGCCAGCTCGGGCTCGACGTGACCGACCGGGCGCTGGATCTGCTTGGTTCGGCAGGCTTCGATCCGGTCTACGGCGCGCGTCCTCTTAAGCGTGCGATCCAGCAACAGCTGGAGAACCCGCTGGCGCAGCGAATCCTGCAGGGCGTGTTCACGCCCGGCCAGACCGTGCGTGTGGACTCCGACGGCAACCACCTCAACTTCGAGGCGGTGTAAACGCAGCGATGCCCTCTGCTCGGTAGGAGCCGATTCATCGGCGATGCTCTCGCGAGCACCCTTCGCCGATGAATCGGCTCCTACACGAGCAGCGGACGCTGCGCGGCTCGCCCTCAGAACCGAAAGCCCACCTTCGCGTACATGTACCGCCCGTTGAAACCGAACGGCGACAGCGCCGAGTACTGCAGGCCGCTGGCGAAGTCTTCGCCGGTATTGTTCGCCTTTACCCGGTTCGGGTACTGATTGGTCACGTTGTCGACACCCACGGTGAAGTTCCACGCGTCGATGGCGTAGCCCAGCGAGGTGTTCAACAGCCAGCGTGCCGAGAACACCTGGTCCGTGGTCGGATCGGTGTTCACCCGCGTGACCGAGCCGTAACGTGTCAGGTCTCCGTGGACGGTGAAGCCGGCGAGGGCCCAGTCCGCGCCGAACAGGAACTTCGTGCGTGGCGTGGCCTTGGTCAGGATGCCCTGGCTCGAACGTCCGAACAGTTCGATGGGATCGGTCGAGTTCGCCTGGAGCACCGCCGGTGTGGCACTCACCGAGAGCACCTTCACCTGGTTGTAGTTGCCGCTGGCGAGCAGGTTCACCTCACCCCACGATGTCGTCGGGATTCGGTAGTTGAGCACCAGGTCCGCACCGCGCGTGCGTGTGGCTGCCGCGTTGGCGAAGTACTGGATCGCAGTGACCTGCTGGCCTGGCACGATGCTGTTGAAGTACGCGGCGAGGAGCGGGTCGGTCAGGCTGATCGTGTCCGAGTACAGGATCTGGTGCCAGATGCGGATCTGGTAGACGTCGAGTGTGGCGCTGAAATCCGCCAAGGGCTGCCATACGGCGCCAAGACTGTAGTTCGCGGACTTCTCCGGCTTCAGTGCCTTGGCGCCGAGTGCGATTGCTGCGGGATCCGACGTCCGGTACGTACCCGTCTGTGCCAGCTGGCCAGTCGTGGGATCGATGATGGTAACCACCGACTGATAGTTCTGCTGGGCCAGCGAGGGTGCACGGAAGCCGTTGGAGATGGTGCCGCGAAGGGCGAACTCCGGCGTGAACTGGTATCGACCGGAAATCTTGCCCGAGCGTGTGGAACCGGCGTCGCTATAGTGCTCGTAACGGCCCGCGACACCTGCGGAGAACTTGTCCGTGATGTCGTTTTCCAGATCGACGTAGAGCGCTTCGCTGTGCCGGGTAAAGCTGCCGGCTGCATCCGGTGACAGCCCTGGGAACACCTGCGATCCACCGGCGTACGGCGTGGTCGTGCCGGGAATGAACGTGTTTGGGTCGAAGAAATACGAGGTCGGGTCGCCGGCGTCGATTTCGTATTTTTCCTTCCGGTACTCAGCGCCGAAGGCAAGCGTCAGCGGATTCTTCAGCCAGTCGACGGCGAAATCCTTGCCAATGTCGATGTTCGCCAGCGCCTGCGAATTCTTGAAGGTGCCCGCGTTGAAATACGTGGGCGACGAGCCGGTCGTGTAGTAGAGGTTGGTGTTGACGCTGTTCTGGATGTCGAAATCGAGGTTGTTGATGCCGTAGTTGCCGGACGCATCCCATCGCCATCCGCCATCGGTGACGCCTTTCACGCCGAGCACCGCGGTGGTGTCGTTCACGTGGTTGACGATCTGCGGAAGAAAGCCGTCCGGGTAGATCGCAGGAACATTGCGCGCATTGGCGGCGGCGCGGTAATAACCGTTCGAGGTGACGTCGCGGCGGCTCATGGTAAGGAAGCCGTAGACATCGACGTTGTGCGCGACTTCGTACTGGAAGTTGGTCAGCGCCTGGTAGGTCGTAGGTC
>NZ_JBFUIT010000234.1:0-6547 GCF_056401735.1 Luteibacter sp. P4_D7_3 | reverse complement strand
GGGTGAAGCCTCCACCCGCCGCGGTCTCCGCCAGCCCATAGACGAAGATGGCCAGGCCCGGCGACAGCATCAACAGGCCACGCCAGTCGAGTCCATGATGTGGCTTGGGCTCATCGCGGTCCAGGAAACGCGACGCCGCGAACAAAGCGATCACGCCGATCGGGAGATTGACGAAGAAGATCCAGCGCCACGAGAGATCGTCGACGAACCAGCCACCCAAAATGGGGCCGACGATCGGCGCGACCAGCATCGGGATGCCGACCAGTCCCATGACGCGCCCCATGCGCTCGCGTCCTGCGGCGTGGGAAAGAATGGTCATGCCAGCAGGCATGATCATGCCGCCACCGAAGCCTTGCAGCACGCGAAAGACGATCAGCGATGTCGCCGACCATGCGAGGCCGCATAGCACGGAGCCGAGCACGAACAGCGCGATGGAACCGATGTACAGGCGCTTGGTACCGAAGCGATCGGCCGCCCAACCGGTCAGCGGGATCACCGTGGCAAGCGCCAGCATATAGCCGGTGGAAATCCACTGCGTGACCGACAGCGATGTGCCGAACGAGTGCGACAACTCGCGGATAGCGACGTTGACGATGGTGGTGTCGAGAATCGACATGAAGCTGCCGAGCACGACGACGGAAGCGATGCTCAGCAACCGGCGGTCGAGCGCCGGCGGCGCATCGGTTTTGGCGGGGGCGTTCATTCGGGTTTTTCCGGGGAGCAGTAAGAGGAGCCGGGGGGCGTAKCGAAATGCTTGCGGGTGAGCGCACCAAGGGTAGCCAGGGCACCAGCCAAGGCGGTCCGCTCTTCGTCGGAGAGCGCCTGGACAAAGCGATCTGCGGATCGGCCACGAGCGCGACCGATCTTCTCGAGCGCCTCGCGGCCCGGCTGGGCGAGACCGATGCGCTTGATGCGTCGGTCCGCGTCGTCCTCCCTTCGGGTCAGCAGACCCAGGCGGACCATGCCGTCTACGGCCCGACCGGCTGCTGGCAGCGACAGGGAAACCGTCTCGGCCAGCTCGTTCACCGCGAGGTCCGAGCCCGAGTTATCGAGGATCCACAGCATGCGCAGCTGCGAGAAGGTCAGGTCAAAACCGGCCATGACGGCGGCCACACCGGCCTGGCTGTCCTTGATGATGGGCATGAGGACGCCCATGAGCTCGGCGGCGAGGGGATGCGTGTCTGGAGGTAGCTTGTGCATGGGCGCAATATTACGCCTTTAAGCAATAGTTGCAAGGTCGCAAGTATAAGTGCATACGACGCAAGGCTGATGCCGCCTTCGCACCCTCGCGCCTATGCTCGTTCCATGGCCACCATCGACAAA
Organism: Luteibacter sp. P4_D7_3; assembly: GCF_056401735.1. Classification (NCBI taxonomy): domain Bacteria; kingdom Pseudomonadati; phylum Pseudomonadota; class Gammaproteobacteria; order Lysobacterales; family Rhodanobacteraceae; genus Luteibacter; species Luteibacter sp. P4_D7_3. The sequence goes on along the minus strand of NZ_JBFUIT010000234.1, from coordinate 5,224 downwards.
GAAACCGTCCTCAGCCGCCACCGCCTGGCGCTGGATGCGACTGCCATCGGTCAGGCGATGATCGAAGGCGATATGGAGGAAGCGCGATTTCGCGCCTACCTCCTACGCAGCCAGGCCTCCGAGCTTGGCCTTGAAGATGTCGAGAAAGCCGCCCTGATGGTGGTCGTCATGCTGCCGCCCGACGAACGCCTGCCGAAGCGCGGCATCGGCCGCGCGATGCTGCGGCTCTGCGACACGCTCGACGTCCGACACTAGCTGCCCTCCCCCTCGATTATTTGAACGTAGCCAGCCACTGCAGCAGGCCGTGAGAGAGTTCGGTCCGCTTGTCGGAATACGCGTGGTCGGTCGGCAGATGGAGGGTCGTCACCTGCTTGTCGCCCGCTTTGCGAAGGGCATTCGCAAACGCATCGTCGGCAGGAGCCAAGCCATCGTCCGACGTGATCACGAACGCCGGCCGGTTCTTGAGCGGCCCGACCATGGATTGAAACGCCCACGTTGTCGCGTGGTCAGCAAGATCCGTCGCCAGGCCTTCGGGGGTGCATCCGTTGAGCGGCGCCAGTCCTTCCTCCGCCAGTGCCGCGCCCATCTTCGTGACCGCCTGGGTCCGCGAGCCCTGCTCCTTCGCCTGCATCTCGCCGAACCGGCCTGCCAGGTCAGCTGCAGAAATCATCGCTATGCCCTTGATAGCCGGGTCAGCGGCAGCGGCCTGCACGGCCATGAAGCCACCCATGCTGTGACCGACCAGCACGATGCGTAAAGGATCCAGCCGCAGTCGTTTCGCCGTTTCGGGTTGACGCAGGTAGGCGATCGCGGCCACCACGTCCTCGATGCTGTGCGAGAAGGAGAAATCCCCCGGCGTTCCCCACGACCCACGGTAGTTGAAGAACAGAACGTCCCATCCCGCGCGGCGCATGTCCTGGGCGAGATCCAGGTTGCGTTCATTGCCTGGAAAGCCATGCAACAGGATCACGACAGGATGCGGGCCGGCACCTGCCGCCACGTAAACCAACGCATTCATCGGCGAACCATGGCTGGAAATCTGCATGGTTTCCATCGACGCCTTTGCCGGTGCTTCCAACTTGGAAAGCAGACGATCATCGAAAGGGGCGGCGTGCGCAGATGCCATGACCAGAGACAGGAGCACGTACGTCGAGAACCGCGAAAACGCCGTCGGATGAACCTTCATTTTATTCCCTCGATTGAGATTCCTGGCACCAGGAGCGCATCGTACGTCAACGGCACCCGGCTTCGCTCCGGGTTAACGCACCGACTGTTCCACTGGCGCCCCGTCCTAGCCGGCAACACGCCATGCGCCATCTCGTTGTCGTCCTTGGCGACCAGCTCAACAGGGACTCGTCGGCCTTTGATGACTTCGATCCTGCCGCCGACCGTGTGTGGATGGCCGAGCGTAAAGGCGAGTCCGAACACGTGTGGTCGCACAAGGCCAGGAGCGCGCTTTTCCTGGCCGCCATGCGCCATTTTGCGGCCGGGCTCGACGCCGACGAGGTCCCCCTGACGTATACGCGACTCGCCGACGCCGGCCCCGACGACCTTGTCGAGCTCCTGGCATCGCAACTCCAGGACCTCAAGCCCCRCCGCCTGGTCATGGTCCGTCCCGGCGAACATCGTCTGCGCGAAGGCATCAAGGCTGTCGCGAAGGCGTGTAGCGTGGACTATGTCGAACGCCCGGACCGGCACTTTCTCGTATCCACCGATGATTTCGGCCAATGGGCCAAAGGCAAGACACAGCTTCGCATGGAGCTGTTCTACCGCTGGATGCGCCAGCGCCACGCCATCCTGCTTGATGACAACGGCCAACCCGTCGGCGGCAAGTGGAACTACGATTCAGACAACCGGGGCAGCTTTGGCCGGCAAGGTCCGGGCTGGGTGCCGCGCCCGCTGGCCTTCGCGCCCGATGCCATGACGCAGGAAGCCATCGACGATGTCGCCTCCACGTTTCCCGCTCATCCAGGCGAGCTGGGTGCGTTCGACTGGCCGGTCACGCGCGATCAGGCGCAGGACGCTCTCCTCGACTTTCTCGACAATCGCTTGCCCGCTTTTGGTCACTGGCAGGACGCCATGTGGACCGGGGAGACGTGGCTTTACCATGCACGTCTGTCGACGTGTATGAACCTGCGGCTTCTGTCACCGATGGAAGTGATTGAGGGCGCGCTGGAACGCTTTAAGGAAGGCAAGGTCAGCTTGTCCTCTATCGAAGGATTCATCCGCCAGATTCTGGGTTGGCGCGAATTCGTGATCCAGCGCTTGATGGTGACCGGCAACTTCGCCCTGCTGCTCGGGGTGACGCCGACGCTGATCCACGAGTGGTATCTCGCGATCTATGTCGATGCCGTCGAATGGGTCGAGGCTCCCAACACCCTTGGCATGAGTCAGTTCGCCGATGGCGGCCGCATGGTCTCGAAGCCTTACGCCGCCTCGGGCCGGTATATCGACCRCATGAGCAACTACTGCACGGGGTGCCGATACAAGCCTGGCGACGCTGTGGGCGACGCTGCGTGCCCGTTCACGACGTTGTACTGGGATTTCCTCGAGCGTCATCGTGCGCGCTTCTGGCATCACCCGCGTGCGGCCCTTCAGTGGCGCTCGCTGGAGCGCTTATCGGCGGACCAGATCGAGGCAATCCAGGAGCAGGCCCGCCGCCTGCGCGCGCAATGGGCGACGCGCTGAGGCTTCGCTCGGTGCTACTTCCCGCGAGTCTTCCATGACGGATACTTGGCAGACGCTCCTGCCGCTRCTAATGTCGCGCCGTCGCCACCGCAGGCGGCCGTAAGCGTTTACGTCAACCAACGCGCATCCTGTCCAGTTGCCCTCGTGGCGGCTGGTCGCTGCGTGGAGTTGATAACGTGAACCTGCTTACCTTTTTCAGGAAACCGGCGTACATCGCCGCCCTGCTCTTCCTTTTCATCAGTATTGGCGACGGCGTGATGCTGCCTTTCTTTGCCCTGTGGGCACAGAAAGACGCGGGCGTGCCGACGGCATGGATTGGCGTCCTTTTCGGCTGTTACGCCGGTGGCGAACTGCTTGCCACACCGCTTCTTGGCGGTATCGCGGATCGCCTGGGCCGACGACCTGTCCTGCTTGCTTCCACCCTGGGCGTTGGCGGCGGATTCCTGCTGTTGTCGTTCTGCCACGGCGTCATTGCGACGGCTGCCGTGCTTCTGCTGATTGGCGTCTTCGAAAGCGTGCTGCATCCGACGGCATTCACCGTGATCGGCGATGTCGTGCCGCAGGACGAGACACGCCATTACTTTGCCGTGGCGCGTGTGCTCTCCAGTGTCGGGCGTGCCATCGGGCCGGCCCTTGGTGCGCTTCTCGTGTTGAGGTCGTTGAGCACGGTATTCGTCGGCTCCGCCGTGGCGCTCCTGATGGCCGCTGCGCTGGTGACATGCTTGCTACCCGAGACTCGCCACGTCGGCACCGCCGGGGAGGAAGACGATGACGAGGAAGGCTTCTCGGCCTTGTTGCCCGCACTTCGCGATCGCCGTCTCGGCGGCTTGCTGCTGTGCTTCATGTTGCTGGAGGTTTCGGGAAGCTGGGTCGAAACGGTCCTGCCGCTCAGCGTGCATGCCGCGGGGACGCTGACGCCTTCGGGCGTCGGCTTGCTCTTTACCTTCGGCGCCGTGCTTACGTCATTCTTGCAGATCCCCGTCACGCGGCTCACCGCTCAAATCAGTGCACGCGTACTGGTGCTCGCCAGCGCGGCGATACTGATCGTGGCCTTTGGCGTCCTTTTGGCCTCGCCGAGCCTCGTTGCGCTTGTCGCGGCGATGGCGTGCTTCTCGATGGCCGACATGTTCTGTGGGCCGCTGATTCCTTCAGCAGTGAACGAACTGGCAGCACCGAAGACGCGGGCGACGTACATGGCTGCCGTGTCGGTGGCGAACGATCTGAAAGACACCGTGGGGCCGGCTAGCGGAACGATGCTGTTCTCGGTAGCGGCCACCTTGCCCTGGGTTATCGGTATTCCGTTGGTGGGAGCCGCAGCGCTGGGGCTGGCTTCGGCGTTGTCGCGAGCACCCATCGCCGATGAATCGGCTCCAACCGAGCCTGTTTCGTAGCACCCATCGCCGATTCATCGGCGAGCCGTTCATCCGTTGATCGGCGCAATCCGCATCAAGACGGTCGCTATCGATGCAGCGCAATGTGCCGGTAGCGGCCAGTCGGCCCCTCGTAAGAAAAAAAGGAGCCCACCCGTGAGACCTCCGACTTCCTCACGCCCGCCGTGGATTTTGATTCTCACGGCCGTCGTCGTCCTGCTCCTTGGCATCGCGCTCAGCGTGCTGGGCGTCAAGCTCGTCACCCTGGGTGGATCGCTGCACTACGTCGTCTTCGGCCTGGGCCTTATTGCCGTCGCGGCATTGCTTTATGCGCAGCGACAGTCGGCCCTCTCGCTCTACGCGGTCATGCTGGTGCTCACGACCGTGTGGGCGCTGTACGAGGTCGGCCTCGATTTCTGGCAACTGTTGCCCCGCCTGGACGTCTGGTTCGCGCTCGGGATCTGGCTCGCCCTGCCTTTCATTCGCCGGCCGCTGCGCGCGACATCAGCGCCGTATCCCGCGGCGTCCCTTGCGCTCGGCCTCGTCTTCCCCTTGGTCGTTGCACTGGTGAGCCTGCCCCGAGAATCGACCACGATCGAGGGCCACCTCGCGCGCGGACTCGATGCGGTCCTGCCGACGGCGGCACTGGGTCCYGGCGGCCTACCGGCCGGCGAGTGGCATACCTATGGTGGCACCCCCTTCGGTCAACGCTATTCGCCCCTGGACCAGATCACGGCCCAGAACGTGGGTCATCTGAAAAAGGCCTGGGAGTTTCACACCGGTGACCTTCCGGGTCCCGAGGATCCGGTCGAAATCACCAACCAGGTCACCCCGCTGAAGATCGGTGACACGTTGTACGTGTGCACGCCACACAGCATTGTGATTGCCGTGGATGCGACCACCGGCAAGGAGCAGTGGCGCTTCGATCCGAAGATTCAGAGCGCGAACGGCACCTTCAAGAAGTGGGAACACATGACCTGCCGTGGCGTGTCGTATCACAACGACGCGGACTATGCGGCGTCCAGTACCGCGCCGGCGGCGGCAGCGACGACGTCAACGGCCTCGACACCGGCAACCACGGCGACTGACTGCCCGCGCCGCCTCTTCTTGCCGACCGCCGACGCGCGCCTGATCGCCCTCAATGCCGATAACGGACAGATCTGCCC
>NZ_JBFUIT010000233.1:0-6563 GCF_056401735.1 Luteibacter sp. P4_D7_3 | reverse complement strand
CCGTTACACACTGTTACAGACCGTTGCCGTTGCGATCACATGATGTCACCCAAGAGGCCTACCTTGGGCTCACCAAAGGCCGCCGTGACAAGGGACACTTCGCCATGATCGCGAACACCGCACAACGTTCCGCTCGATCACTGCCTTGGACAGCCTGGGCGTCCACTCCGTCGCTGGATATCCCGTTGGACATCGAAGCCCTGCAACGACACCTGCAGGTGACCCGGCGCAAGCATGCCGCCGGCCAGCACCTGTATCGTGCCGGCCAGCCGTTTCGTGCGATTCACCTGATCCACGTCGGCTCGTACAAAACGTGTGAGCTGGCCGAGGATGGGCGCGAGAAGGTGACCACCTTCAAGATGCGGGGCGAGTTGGTCGGCGTGGATTCAATTGGCCTGGGCGCTTACGCCGGGGATGCCGTCGCGCTGGAGGACAGCGAAAGCTGGGAACTGCCATATCCCGCGGTCATGAAGGCCGCCACGGAGATCCCTGGGTTGCAGGAACAGATTCATGCCGCACTGGCGGCGGAAATCCGTTGCGACCGTGGGTGGATGTTGCTGCTGGCCACGCTAGCCGCTGAGCCGCGCGTGGCTGCCTTTCTGATCGACATCGCTGCCCGGCAGGCGCGCATGGGCTATAGCGCCAAGCACTTTATTCTGCGCATGAGCCGGCTGGACATCGCCAGCTTCCTCGCCATCAAGCACGAGACGGTGAGTCGCGCGCTCACGCACTTGGCGGACCTGCGCTACATCAGCGTGCAACGCCGGGAAGTCCACGTACTCGACGCCGAAGGACTAAGGGACATGGCCTGTGCGATGGCTTGATCAGCGCTCGTTCAAGACCCGTTGTAACGTCGTGATGAGGTCGTCTCGTCGATAGGGCTTGCGGAGCAACTCGAGCTCTCCCGTATCGCCGGAGCCGGCGTCCCAGGAACCGAATTCGTAGCCCGAGGTGAGTAGCACCTTCAAACCGGGGCGCGTGGYTTGCAGGTCCATCGCCAGTTCGACACCCGACTCGCCTGCGCCAAGGACGACGTCGGTGAACAGCAGTTCGATGTCCGGGTGCGCCGCAAACGAAGCGCGCGCTGATGTTGCGTCCCCGGCCTCGATCGGCGTGTAGCCGGCCGCGCGCAGGAACGAGACCGCGATACGCCGCACCTCCGGCTCATCCTCCACCACCAGCACGGTTGCGCTACCGCTGGGACAGACAGTCGGTGGCGTTGGGCTGGCAGCCGCTTCCTGTGCCACAGGAAGGATCATCTCGATACGCGTTCCCACGTCCACCTGACTTTCGAGGGTGAGGCGACCGCGCGACTGCTTGACGAAGCCGTAAACCATACTCAGGCCGAGGCCGCTGCCTTTACCGGGATCCTTGGTGGTGAAGAAAGGCTCGAAGGCACGAGCGCTCACTTCCGAGGGCATGCCGGTGCCCGAATCGGCGACGGAGAAGACAACATACGCACCGGTCGCCAGATCATCATCGCCACTGACGCTCAACGCGTGGGCTGAGATGATGAGCTTGCCACCTGTCGGCATGGCATCCCGCGCGTTCAGCGCGAGGTTGATGAGCGCTGCCTCAAGTTCGCCAGGATCCGCAAACACCGCCGGTAGTTCATCAGCACAGCTGGCGATCACCAAAATGTGTTCGCCCAGCGTGCGGCTAAGCATATCGCTCAGGTCAGCCAGCAGGAGCTCGGGACGCACCGGCTGAGGCGTGAGGCGCTGCCGGCGGGAAAAGCCCAAAAGCTTACGCGTCAGTGCCGAGCCGCGCTCGACGGCACGCGAGGCACTGGCGACGGTCTCCATGGTTTCGACGTCCATCGGACCGGCCATTTCCAGCAACTGCAGGTTTCCCGAAATGATGGTGAGTAGATTGTTGAAGTCGTGTGCGATGCCGCCCGTCAGTTGACCCAGGGCGTCCAGGCGCTGCGCGTGCGCGAGCTGTTCGTCCGCCCGGCCGCGCTGGATCGCCCCGGATAGCACATTCGCTACGGCGCCGAAGAAGTGGTGCCGATCCCGATCGCTCCCATTGGGTGGAGGCAGCCAAGCCACCAGATAGCCTGCCGGCGTGCGTCGGTCCGGCAGCGTCGTCACCACGGCGTGAGGCGACGGTGCGCCTTCAATTGGGGGAAAGGCAGCTACCTGGCCCCCGTCCATGCGGGCGCGGTCCTCTGCATCCAGAGCCAGGAGCCACACGGCCCGCTGCAGCTGTTCCCTCAAGGCCCCGTCCAGGCCTGCCGCCGCCGCCACCCTGAGCCTGTCGCCGTGGGGATCGGCCAGCAGAATCGCCACGGCGGGTGCTTTGAGCGCGGATGCCAGTAGTTGGGGGATGTCCACCAATGCCGCTTCGTGATTCGCGGCCAGAAGAATGCGACGGCTGATGTCGGCCAGGGCGGCATCGTAACGGCTTCGGGTCAGCGCTCGGCGTGCGCGTTGGGTCTCCGAGATGTCACGGATGGAGGCCGCAAACAGCGGTATCGGACCCGCGTTGATCGGGCTGAGCCCGATCTCGACCGGAAACGCGGTCCCATCGGCCCGCACCCCCGTTAGCTCGTAACCCGCACCCATGGGGCGCAGCCTGGGGCTGTCCATGTAGCGGGTGCGGTGCGCCACGTGCAGTTCGCGCAGTTGGCCGGGCAGCAGGACTTCAATGGGGCGCCCTGCCAGCGTGCCGCTGTTGTAGCCGAACAGGCTTTCGGCACGCGGATTGACCAGAACGATGGTGCCGGTCCGATCGACGACCACCATCGCATCGGGCGCGGTTTCAAAAAGCGCCCGGAACAGCGCGGCATCGCCGACACCGTCCTCGGGCACCGTCACGCGAGGCGCACCGTCGGGGTGAAGAGATAACCGGTGCCACGCACCGACTTGATCAGTCGCGGATCGGCAGGGTCGAGTTCGACTTTTCGCCGCAGTCGTCCGATCTGAACGTCGATCGCCCGATCGAACGGGCCAGCCTCGCGCCCGTGGACGTGGGTCATCAACTGATCGCGCGTCAAGACTCGGTTGGGGTGCTCGACGAACACCCGCAGGAGGGCAAATTCGCCGGAGGTCAGCTCAATCGGATGGCCATCACTGTCCGATAGCGTGTGCGTTCCCACATCCAGGCTGTAGCGATCGAATGAGAAACACGTGCGTGTCGCCGCCACGGAAGCCGGCACACCCGCGGTTGCCCGGCTGCGTCGAAGCACGCTGCGCACCCGGGCCAACAACTCGCGAAGGTCGAACGGCTTGGTTACGTAGTCGTCGGCGCCCAGCTCCAGGCCAACGATCCGGTCGACCGCTTCGCCGCGGCCCGTCACGATGACGACCGGCCCGCGCCATTGCTCCCGGAGGTAACGGGTGATGGCAAAGCCGTCTTCGCCGGGAAGGCCGAGGTCGAGCAAAATGAGGTCAATGTGCTGAGCCGACAGTTCCCGGCGCATCTGCACCCCGTCCGTGGCGGTGGCGACCTGGAAGCCTTGGGCGATGAAGTACCGGGCGAGCAGCGCCGTGACATCGACTTCGTCGTCGACGATCAAGAGCCTATCGCCCGCTTCCTGAAACGCCATGGGACGGCCTCGCATCACGGAGCCGGCGGTACCGGCCTATCGGCACCGTTCATTAGAGGGTACGCGACACGTGGCGGCAAGCGCTCTGGTCACCAAAGCAGCCCAAGGGCCACCAGAGCCATGACGGCCGTGGCGGTCCAGCCGAGGATCCGCAGTGCCCCCTTCAGAACGAAAGCCCCCATGAGGCGCTGGCTGGAGGCGGCTGCCATGATTGCCACCATCAGCGGGACGGCGATCACGCCGTTGATCACAGCCGACCAGAACAGGAGCCGTATGGGAGAGATCGGCAGGAAGGTCAAGAGCGTGCCCAGCACCGTCGCCACGGCCAGGACACCGTAGAAGGTTTGGGCCTGGCCAACGTTCCGTTCCAGACCCGCTTCCTTGCCGAGGACTTCGGACAGGGCATAGGCGGCGGATCCCGCAAGAACGGGCACAGCGAGCAGGCCCGTACCCAGGATCCCCAAGGTAAACAGGGTGGATGCAAAGTGTCCGGCCAGCGGTTCGAGCGCTCGCGCTGCATCGGCGGAGGTGTTGATCGACGTCACGCCGGCGGCATGCAGCACGACGGYCGCGGTCAGGATGATGAAGAAGGCAACGATATTCGAATAGAGCATCCCCACATCCGTGTCCAGGCGAATACGGCGGAACTCGGCCGGGGCCTGTTCGGGTGCAAGCAGAAGGGGATGCTCGTCGGGATTCGCACGCTCCTGCTCGACTTCTTCGGCAGCCTGCCAGAAGAACAGATACGGACTGACCGTGGTGCCGAAAATCGCTGTCACCGCCACGAGCGTGGCGTGGTCGACGTGATCGGGCAGCCAGTGCATTGCGATATCCCGCCACGGGATGCCCACCACGCAGGCGGTCAGCACATACGCGAACAGGCTCAGTGTCAAAAATTTCAGGATGGGTGCGTAGTGGCGGAAGGGAATGAAGACCTCCAGCGCCAGGGAGATGCCCGCACACAACAAAGCGAAGTACCGCGTATGGCCGCCCGCCAACAGGGCCAGCGCGTCGCCCATGGCGCCAATATCCGCGGCAAGGTTGACCACATTGTTGATCACGAGCAGGCCGACCAGGCCCATGACAACCGTGCGCGGCAGGATCCTGGTCAGATTGGTCGCGAGGCCCTGACCGGTGACCCGGGCAACATGGGCGCAGATCGTCTGGATGCCGATCATCAACGGGACCGTGGCCACCGTGGTCCACAGCATGCCGTAGCCGAACTGGGCACCCACCTGCGAGTACGTGGCAATGCCACTGGGGTCATCGTCCGCCGCGCCAGTAACCAAACCGGCGCCGAGACGCCGCCACGCCGGCTTCGACGCTGGAACGAGAGGAATAGCTGCGGGAAGGATGGGGTTTGACATTGCGTCACGGTGGCCCATGCACGGTCGCCCTGGCTTGATCCAGGTCAAGGCCGCGCCCGCTCGCCGAGCGCCTTGCGAACATCTCGTCGGATCTGGGACATCCGCTTGACCTGCGTCAAATGGGCTCGCCACTCGTGGCGTACAACGGGGATGACATTCGGCTGGGAGAGGGACACATGAGCGTCATTGCCAGCGACACCACGGCTGCATCCGCGTCGCCCGGACACACGGCCTATCGCGCCTTGAGCGTAGTGCTGACCGACACACTGAGCGATGCTGTTGCGCTGAACGTGGCGGCGGACCTGGCCGTGCGACATCGCGCTCGTGTCGACGTCGTGCAGCCGCTGATCTTACCCACGCCGATGATTCGCGCTCTGTCCTTGGCGCCTGATTGGTCGTTTCAGCAGATTCAGTCCGAACTGCGCGCGGAGGCAACCGCAACCGGGGACGCGATCTGTAAGCGGCTCACCGCGCGCGGCGTTCCGTCCGTCGTACGGGCCGTCGAGGCGCCGCAGTTGAATCCGGAGGCTTTGGCAGCCACGGCGGTCGAATGTGCGGATCTCGTCCTGGTGGCGCGCCCGGACGCCACAGAAAGCGTCATCTCCTTCGCCCATGAGCTCTTCGCCGCGCTACTCCTGGAGTCCGGCCGGCCCGTAATGGTGGTGCCGGCAGGCCTGGTCGCGCCGTTTCAGCCGCGTCGTGCCGTCATTGCATGGTCGGACACACGGGAATGTGCCAGAGCCGTTCACGATGCACTTCCGCTGCTCGCCGGGTGCGACCGCATCAATGTGCTGAACGTCGTGCCAGCAAGCAGTGAAATAGATCACAGCGGTTTGGCCGCCAAAGACATCGTGCGGCACCTTGCAAAGCACGGCCTTGCAGCACGGTCCTGCACGGTCAGGGCGCGCGAGCAATCGACAGCGGAAGCGATCCTCCGGTACGCCGACCGCACCCACGCCGACCTGATCGTCGCGGGCGGGTATGGGCACGGCAGGCGACGCGAACGCATGTTCGGCGGCACCACGCGGGCGCTGTTCCTGGATTCGCGCGTACCGGTCCTTTTTTCCCATTGAACGGGGACCGGTGGACGCGCCGGTCGCCACCACCCCGTTACTCTGCGCCGGCCTCCACACGCGCTGGCGACCACGAACACCAAGCCTTCGCGCTTACTCAACGTGCGTGCTAGGCCGGCGACTTCACCGTGCTTCCGCCGGACGCGCTTGATGCGGCATCCACGACCGGACGTATTGCTTCTCCCTAAAGGTGAAAACATGACTGCCTGCCGTGCCATGGACGTCGCCGTGCCGTTCACCGGAACGCCCTCCGACCGCGACTTGCTTCAAGCCGCCGACGTTCTCGCGCGCACCATCGGCGCGCGCCTGAGTGGCATCTTTCCACTCGCATTGCCTCGGCGCGCCGCATCGCCCCCGGCGGCAAACGCGCCGTCCATCGAAGGGTTTCGCGATCGCCAATGGGAGGAATCGACGGATTACCTGGAGGCTCTTCAGGCGTCGATGACCTTTCAAAGCGTGATCAACGACTTTTGCATCTTGGAGCGCGCATCGCGCACGCTCTTGGCCGACACGGTCGCGTATCTACGAAGTGCACGTGTCTTGGTAGCGAGCGTCCCGTCGTTAGAGTGGGCA
>NZ_JBFUIT010000232.1:0-6590 GCF_056401735.1 Luteibacter sp. P4_D7_3 | reverse complement strand
GAGTACGGCCGCTCCACCGGCGGCGTGATCAACGTCGTCTCCAAGCGCGGTACCAACGAGTGGAAGGGCGACGTCCAGGTGTTCTGGTCGCCGGACGGCCTGAACCAGCAGCCGCGTAATGTCCGTCTCCGCGACGGCACCCTTTACCAGAAGGGCAACCTGTACGCGCTGCGCAACAACGAGAACCTGCAGTACTCCGGCTCCATCGGCGGCGCACTGATCAAAGACAAGTTGTTCATCTTCGCCGCGGCGGACTGGATCAGGAACACCGGCGACTACACCGGCCCGAACACCACCAGCGACGACGAGCATGACAGCGCCAAGACCAAGCGCTGGTTGACCAAGATCGACTGGAACATCACCGACAACAACATCCTCGAGTTCACCGGTATCGGCGACACCGAGACGAATGACCAGTCCATCAGTGCTTACAGCTACGACACCGGTCGCGGCGACTACCTCGGCCATGTCTACACGAAAAACTACAACGGCACGCAGACCAACGCGACGCCGGGTGGCAACACGTACATCGGTCACTACACCGGTTACATCACTGACGACCTGACGGTCAACGCGATGTACGGCCGTTCGCATTCCGACCACAGCCAGAACATCACCTCGGCTACCGGCCAGAACTGCCCGACCATTACCGATAACCGCACCGAGTTTACCGGCAACCCGCAGACCGGTTGCACGGTCGGTGGCTCGACGTTCCTCCTGCCTGGCGCGGAAGACAGCAGCCATGGCTGGAGCGCCAACATCGAATACCGCCTGGGTGATCACGACCTGCGCGGAGGTGTTGATAACTATGTCCTGCGCGCCACGTCCGGTGCGCTGCCAACCGGCGGTACCGGCTGGACCTACGCTGACGTTGGTGACGGCTCGTCCATCCAGAGCCGCCTGTCCAACCTCGGCCTCAATCCCGCCCTGTACAACCCGGCTGACTTCGCCAACGGCTACTACGCGGAATCGACGGCACTGAGCACGGGCACCTCGGCCCGTACCAACCAGCGTTCGCAGTTCATCGAAGACAACTGGCAGATCACGGACCGCTGGCACGGTTACATCGGCCTGCGTAACGAACAGTTCACCAACTACAACGGTAGCGGCGAAGCGTATGCCAGCGCGCGCCACCAGCTCGATCCACGCCTGGGTGCGTCGTGGGACGTCCACGGTGACAGCTCGCTGAAGATCTACGCCAACGCCGGCCGTTACCACCTCGGTCTGCCTACCTCCGTCGCCATCCGCGGCGCCGGCCCGTCGACCTTCCCGTCGCAGTACTACGGTTTCACCGGCATCGACCCGGTCACGGGTGTGCCGACCGGTCTCGTTGCAGGCCCGTATTCGGGTAACTACAACAAGAACGGCGCGAACGGCATCCCGCCGGACGCGAAGACCGTTTCGGCCCAGGGCCTGCACTCGTACTACCAGGATGAGTACATCTTCGGTGTCGACCAGCAGCTGGACAACAACTGGGTCGTCGGTGCGAAGGCCATGTACCGTCGCCTGCGCAGCCTGATCGACGATACCTGCGACTCGGCACCGATCCAGGAATGGGGCGACGAGAACGGCCTTCACGACGAAGTGAAGGCGGGTATCGGCCGCAGCACGGGTTGCTGGCTGTATAACCCGGGTCGCGCGAACACGTTCACCGTGTCGCCGGCTGATGGTCAGTACCTGAGCGTGCCGCTCACCGCCGCCGATATCGGCGAGCCGCGTGCCAAGCGCGCTTACTACATGCTCGACCTGTACGCCGAACATCAGTTCAGCGACCACTGGTACGCGAAGATCGATTACACCTACTCGCGTAGCTACGGCAACTCCGAAGGCCAGCTCGATTCCAACATCGTCCAGGCTGACGTGTCGACCACCGAGAGCTGGGATTTCCCGGCCATCATGGAAAACACCAACGGCRAYCTGCCGAACGACCAGAAGCATCAGCTGCGCATCTACGGCACCTACGCGCCGAACGATGAGTGGGCGTTCTCGACCGTTACCCGTATCGCYTCGGGCTACCCGGTCAGCTGCATCGGTACCCGCCCGGACTCCGTCGGTGGCGATCCGTACCAGTACGGCGCCGCTTACTTCTACTGCAATGGCCAGCCTGCCCCGCGCGGCAGCTTCGGCCGCACACCGTGGACGTACAACGTGGACCTGAGCGTCGCCTGGAAGCCGGCCTTCGCCGACCACAAGCTCACGCTTTCGGCCGACGCATTCAACGCATTGGGTAAGCAGCGCGTTACCCAGTACTACGAGTACGGCGAGACCGACAGCGGCACGCCGGATCCGCAGTACAAGCGTGCCCGTTCGTTCTCCGACCCGCGCACCATCCGCCTCGGAGCCCGCTACGACTTCACGCTGTAACGAAAACGCTTAGCTATATCGCATAACAACAACAGCAAAGCATTTCCCCGGATATTGGCCGCTCTAGATGGAGCGGCCTTTTTTTTGCGTCATGTGGGAGCCGCTTCAGCGGCGATGGGCGCTTGCGGGAACATGGCCCGCCGCCGCGGGTTCGCCGATGAATCGGATCCTACAGAGGGGTTGCGGTTCGATGTTGCTTGCGGAGGTAAGGAGCGCAGACGAAGATCGCTACGCCCGTCAGCATCACCGCCGCCCCGATCCACACACCCGTTGCGAAGTGCTCATCGAAGGCGAGATAAGAAGTGACGATGCCCGATACCGGCACGATCAGCGACAGCGGCGCGACACTCGCCGCGGGATACTTCTTCATCAGGTTATTCCAGACCATATAGCCGAACACCGTGGTGACATACGCCTGGAAAAGCACCGAACCGATCGCTGCCCATGACACGCCATGCGACAGCGCGACGAACGGCGCCGCCCCCTCGCTCACGTAGGTCAGCACGAACAATACGGGCGCCGAGAACACACTCGACCATGCCACGAAGGCCATCATGTCTTTCGGCTTGTGCCGTTTCACGATGAGATTGCAGACGCTCCAGCTGACGGCCGCGAGCAACACGAGCACGACACCTAGCGTCGTCGACGTTCCGCTCGTGGCATGTATGACCACCAGCAATCCGGCGGCGGCAACGAGCATGCCCACCAGCTGCGGCGCACGCATCCGTTCACGCAGTACCACGGCGCTCAGGATCACGGTGAAGAACGCGCTGAACTGCAGCACCAGCGATGACAGTCCAGGGGACATACCCTTCGACATCGCGAGGTTCACTACCCACCACAGCCCGACGCCAAAGAGCAGGCCGTATGCCACCAGCGACATCAACGGCACATCGCGCGGCCGCGGCAGGAACAGGATCAGCGGGAATGCCGTGAAGGCGAACCGTAACCCGGTGAGCAGAAAAGGATCGAGGTCACGCAAGCCGACCTCGATCACCGAGAAGTTACTGCCCCAGATGAGGGTGACGACGATGCCTAGAATGAGATCACGTGGTTTCATTTACTTCCTTGTCTGATGAGACGAGGCCAGCACCCATCGCCGCTGAAGCGGCTCCTACAGAATGCGCGAGTTACCCTACTTTCTCAGTCGGCGGAATCGTCTTCGAACCGTAGGTGCTTCACGCTCCGGCCATGGCGCCGCACTAGCTTCAGTGCCTCGATGCCTACCTTGATATGCCGCTCGACATAGTTGGCGGTGACGACCGCATCACTGCTTTCAGTTTTCACGCCCTCGGGAATCATGGGCTGGTCGGAGACCAGGAGCAGGGCGCCGCAGGGAATGTGGTTGGCGAAGCCCGCGGCGAAGATCGTCGCCGTTTCCATGTCGATGGCCATGCTGCGCGTGCGACGCAGGTAGTCCTTGAAGGCTTCGTCGTGTTCCCAGACCCGGCGATTGGTCGTGTAGACCGTGCCTGTCCAGTAGTCATGGCCAAGGTCGCGAATCATCGTCGACACGGCACGCTGGAGCTGGAAGGCCGGGAGGGCCGGCACCTCGGGAAGCAGGTAGTCGTTCGAGGTGCCCTCACCGCGGATCGCTGCGATGGGCAGGATCAGGTCGCCGATTGAGTTTTTTCTCTTCAGGCCGCCGCACTTGCCGAGGAAGAGGACGGCCTCCGGCGCGATGACACTGAGCAGATCCATCACCGTGGCAGCGTTGGGGCTACCCATGCCGAAGTTGATCAGGGTGATGCCGTCGGCCGTGGCGTTAGGCATGGGACGGTCGCGGCCCCGCACTTCCACGCCATGGTCGAGGGCGAAGCGTTCGACGTAATGGCCGAAGTTGGTCAGCAGGATGTGCTGGCCGAAGGCCTCCAGGGGGGTGCCCGTATAGCGGGGCAGCCAGTTGGAGACGATCTCGTTCTTGGTTTTCATGGGGAGCCCGGTTGCGCAAGCGCCGGCGGAGGCGGAGGGCTGCCTTCACGGACCGACGGCGCGGTTACCGGCGACGCCACGCCGGCGGAGTGCCAAATTCATTCGGGCAAGTGTAGCATCCGGCCCAAGCGGGGCGAGATGGAACGCAGCGGGCGTTTCGGGTGCCGCTGGGCCAAAGGCCTTCGACGGGGGTAGTACCCGATGCGAATCGGTGTAGCGATTGATGCGGCCTGTGACGTGCCGCAGGATTTCCTGGAACGCAACGGCATCGCCGTGATGCCGATTACCGTGAAGGTCGACGGCCAGAAGTTCAAGGACGACCGTGACCCGGTCGAGATCCAGCGTTTCCGCGACCAGAAGCTCGGCAGCAAGAGCCACTCGGGCGAAACCGAGCCCAGTTCGGTCGAGGACGTGCAGAACCTGTTCCTCGACCGCCTGGTCAAGGATTACGACTGCGTCGTTTGCCTGACCATCATGGCCACGCGCAGTCCGATCCACGACAACGTGATCAAGGCCAGTTTCGCCATCCTGAAGAACTACCGCCCTATCCGCGAGGCGGCGGGGATCACCGGACCGTTCCTGATGCGAGTAGTCGATACGCGCAACATCTTCGCCGGCTCCGGCCCGGTGGTGGCCGAAGCCGTGCGCATGATCCAGTCCGGCAAGTCGCCGGCCGAGGTACGCGAACGGGTGGCGCACATCGCCGACTGCTCCTACGGCTACATGCTGCCGCGCGATCTCAACTACCTTCGTTCCCGAGCCCGCAGCAAGGGCGACCGTAGCGTCAGCTTCATGAGTTCCATGCTGGGCACCGCCCTGGACATCAAGCCGATCCTGCGCGCCCATCGCGGCGAGACCGGCCCGGTCGGCAAGGTGCGCGGCTTCGACCACGGCGCCCAGGTGCTGTTCGACTATGCGTCCAAGCGCGTCCAGGCCGGCCTCCTCGTGCCCTCGCTATCGCTGAGCTACGGCGGCGACCTCGAGGAGATGCGCGCGTTGACGGGTTACCACGCCCTCACCCGCGTCTGCGGCGATGCCGGCGTCGAGATCCTGGAGAGCCCGATGAGCATCACCGGCATGGTCAACGTTGGCGAAGGTGCCATGACCCTCGGTTTCGCGTCCGAAGACCACGTCGCGGACTTCTGAGCATGCGCTGCACGGTGTACGCGCTCGCCGCCCTGGCCTTCGCGGCCACGAGTGGCGTGAGCGCGGAGACCGTCTACAAGTGCCTGGCTGACGGGCAGACGATCTACCAGCAGACGCCGTGCGCGAAAAGCCAGCGGCAGGAGACACTCCAACTGGAGGACTCCGCGCCGGCCAGTGGCCAGGTCGCGCCGATGCCCGACGCGCCTCGGCGAGACGATGCAACTTCAGATCCTCCGCCACCTCAATCCCAGCCGTTGCCGCCTCCGCCGCGGATGTTCGGCTGCATCCGTGCAACGGACGGCAAACCGTACACCAGCGCGGATGGCAATCCGCAGCCCTACCTCGCGCCCCTCGGTGTGCTCGGTGTCGCTGGCGGGTCACTGTCCGATACCTACGGTAACCCCAACTCCGCCGTGGCCTCGGCCCCGGAGCTCAACCGCGGCAAGGGCAATGTCGGCGCCATCGCGACGAGCAACTACGTCTGGGTGCAGGACCAGTGTCGGGAACTCAGCCCCGCGGAAACCTGCCAGGCATTGCGCAGCGAGTCGGAAGCGACGCAACGGCAGATCCGCAACGCGTTCAAGAGTGACCGTCCACCGCTGGACGCGAAGGACGCACGCCTTCGCAGCCAGTTGCAGTCGTGCCCTTGAGGCGACGCCCCGTCACGCCTCGACGGGGCGATGCTTTACGAAGCGGCGCGAGTCCGTACCGTAGCCCAGCGATTCGTAGAACCGATGCGCCTCGGGGCGGTGGTTTCCGCTGGTCAGGTCCACTCGTGCCGCGCCGGATGCCCAGCTCCATTGTTCTGCCGCGACCATGAGTGCCGTGCCGATACCTTGACGCTGGTGGCCGTCACGAATGGACAGCGCCGTGACGCGTGCGAGGTGCCCCGGCGCGTGGAAGAGTGGCGTGATGTGAACACTGACGACACCGACGATGAGCACCCCATGGCACGCGACGAGAACGGCATCGGACTGTTCGCCGAATGCCGCCAGCTTTGCCCGGACCAGGTCGGCCGAGGCGCCATAGCCGAGCGACTGCAGGCAGATCGCGACCTGGTTTGCATCGGCCATTTCCGCCCGACGAATGCGCAAGGACATCGTTTCATCGTTCATTATCGACTCCCCGTAGACCATCGTGACCATCGT
>NZ_JBFUIT010000231.1:0-6597 GCF_056401735.1 Luteibacter sp. P4_D7_3 | reverse complement strand
ACACCGAGAACACCAGGATCTGCAGGATATCTCCCTTGGCGAAGGCATCGAGTGCGGAGTTCGGCACCAGGTTGACCAGGAAGTCACCTGCGCCGGTCGGCACGGCCGTGTGTCCGTCCTTGGCGACGGCGACACCGGTGTGCAGCATGGCAGGGTCGATGTGCATGCCCACGCCGGGCTTGAGCAGGTTGATCGTCACCAGGCCGAGCACCAGCGCGATGCTCGTGACGACCTCGAAATACACCATGGCCTTGATTGCGATGCGCGCGACCTTGCCCAGATCGCGCACGCTGGCGATGCCGTGGGTGACGGTGCAGAAGATGATCAGCCCCACCACCATCTGGATCAGGCGAATGAAGATATCGCCCAGTGGCTTGAGCTGTTTGCCGATGTCCGGTGCCAGCGCGCCCAGCAGGACACCCAGCACCATGCCCGTCACGACCTGGAAGGTGAGGTCGTTGTAGAACGGGCGTCGCGCCTTGAGCGGCGTGGCGGCAGTAGTGGCGTTCAGCTTGCTCATTACCTTGGCGTTTCCAGGTGGGGGCCGTTCAGCCCTTTGGGGTCGTTCATTCGGTGACCCCGTCAAGTATGTCCTGCRCCGGGCCGAATACTTCGTCAATGCTCAGGCGGCGAGGCAGCAGGCCCTGCTCGACGCAGGCGTCGATGACATATTCCACCGGCTCGCGCAGCGTTTCATAGCCGAAGGCATACGGCGAAGGGGTACCGGGTGCATCCCGGAGCCGGGACTTCGACTGGAGAAGGAGGCGATACATCGCTTGTACGGCCGACGGGCTGCGCTGGGCGACGGCCGTGCTGACCGACACGACGTGGTTGATCGGCACGAAACCGTGCCGGTCGTACCACGCCCGGTCGAGGGTCGCGGCGTCCGTGATAACCGGAATGAATTCTTCATCCTTCGGCAGGTCGTTGCCGAGGATGGCCGCGTCGATGACCCCTTCGCGAAGCAGCTCCACCAGGCTGCGGTCGTCGTCGCCGTGCTCGACGAAGGCCGGGTCTTTGTACTGCTCCACATGCGCAGCGTCGCGTGTCAGCCAGTGCATGCTGTCCGTCGCCAGACCATAGTCTTCGGTGAGGTGCGCGCGCACCCACATGCCCGTGGTTTGCGTATAGGCGCGCACGCCGACACGCTTGCCGACCAGCCCTTCCGGTGTGGTCACGCCGCCGCTTCGCCGGGTAATCAGGCAACCGCGCTGGAAGCGCGATGCGACCACCGCAGGGAGGAGGATGATGGGCCGGCCAAATGCGATCGCCTGGAGGCCGGTGACGATGGCCAGTTCCGAGATATCGAAACTCTGATCGCGCACCATGGGTGCGAAGGCCTTATGAACCGGGGAGACCTCGACGACATCGAACGTGACGTCCGGGCTGCTGAGCGCGCCGCTCTTGATCGGCGCGGACAACGGCGAGTCGGCCAGGACGGTACGCAGGCGTGTGGACTCAGCCATGCTTGCCGTTCTCCGAAAGGCCGGGATAGATCGTTGCCGCGGTGCCGCTGAAAATCATGGCCTGGTCGTCGTGCGAGAGGCTGGAAAGTGCCTCGTGTGCGGCGGCGACGAGCGTCGGCAGCGTGCCTTCGGCCGCCGGGAAGTTCGAGCCCCAGGCGATGCGCCCCGCACCGAACGTGTCGATGGTCCGGGCCAGGAAGTCCTGCGGGGTCGACTTGCCTGCTGTTGCGGCGGTGAGGGTGCGATTGGTGAGCTTCAGGTAGACACCCGGGAACACCGCCATATCGAAAAGGGCTTGCGATGCGGTGAAGGGCGTGCCGTCGGACAGGTCCGGTCGCGCGCAATGGTCGAGCAACACGCGAACGGCGGGGAAGCGCTCGAGCAACGCTCGCAGGGCGGGAAGCCCTTCCATCGTCATCTGCAGGCAGACGGGGATGCCGAGCTTTTCGGCATGTGCCCAGGCGGCAAATGAATCCTTGTGGCCGAGCCAGTCGGACTGCCCGGGCATGGTGCTGCCGGTGGTGAACAGGCGAAATCCCGACAGCCCCTGGGCCTGCCAATGGTCGATCTGCTCGACGGCATCCGGAGCGAGTGCATCGATCGAGTAAACGCCGACGAAGCGGGAGGGGTTCGCGCGCACCGTGTCCACGACATAGCGGTTGTCGTGCCCGTAGACCGTCGATGCCTGCACGACGACGGCCTTGGCGATGCCTGCCTCATCGATAGCCTTGAGCAGGCCGCCTGCGTCCACGGGTCGCTTCTGCGACCACTCCGACTGATGACCGCCGATGGGGTCGGTCGGGTACGTCGCGGTATCGGGGGAGATCACATGCGTGTGGGTATCGAAGATCTTCATGGGGCTCTTATGGGTCGTAAGGTGGGGAGGGTTTGTCGCAGGCGTCGCCGTCAGCGGTACACGAGACCCTTGGCCGCCAGGCGCTCACGCATGGCGTAGATGTCGAGTCCGAGTTCGCCCTTCGCCAATCGATCGCGCACCTGTGCCTCGCGGGCTTCGCGTTCCAGGCCCTTCGCGAGCACCTCGTCCGCTTCTTCACGGAGGACCACGCATACGCCGTCGTCGTCCGCCACGACGATGTCGCCGGGACGTATGCAGACACCGCCGCAGACGAGCGGCACGTTGACCGAGCCCAGTGTTTCCTTGACCGTTCCCTGCGCGGAGATCGCCTTGGACCAGACGGGAAAGCCCATGGCCGTGAGGTCGCGAACATCGCGGACCCCGGCGTCGATGACCAGGCCCCGGCAGCCTTGTGCCAGCGCGGAGGTGGCGAGCAGGTCGCCGAAATAGCCGTCGGTGCAGTCGCTCGTCGGTGCCACGACGAGGATGTCGCCTTCCTGAAGCTGCTCGATGGCGACATGGAGCATCCAGTTGTCGCCGGGGGGAACGGACACGGTGACCGCCGAACCTGCGATGCGGGCGCCCGCATAGATGGGGCGCAGGTACGGGCCGGTCAGGCCCTTGCGGCCCTGCGCCTCGTGGATCGTGGCCACCCCGAGGGCAGCAAGCTCGTCGATAACCGCCTTGCCGGGCCTTTGGAGTTTGGTATTGACTGTGGGCATGCCCATTTTCGGTAGCTTGGGATGACGCTACCGTGCCCGTCCCGTGCACACTTTGCTATTTCGTTTTATGATCGAGGTATAAGTAAATACGATTGATTGCTCGTGAACGAGATTTTCCAGCTCAACCTCAGGCATCTGGATGCGCTGCTGGTCACCGGCCGCTCGGGCAGCATGAGTGCGGCCGCGCGCGAGGTGAGTCTTTCTCAGCCGGCGCTTGCGCAGGCGATGGCGAAGATGGAGCGAGTACTCGGGGAGCGTCTGTTCGACCGGCAGCCGGCCGGCGTCACACCGACGACAGCGGGCCGGATCATGATGCTTCGCATCGATCGTGCACTGCATTACCTCGCCCACGGCGGGCGGTTGGTAAGAAGGTCCGCCCGGCTCTCGCCGCTGCCGCATATCGAGCGGCGGGTCACCATGGTGCAGCTGCGAGCGCTCATTGCGGTGGAAGGCAACAGCAGCTACGTGCAGGCCTCTGAGCTGACCGGTTTGTCGCAGCCCGCCGTCCATCGTGCCGTGCGCGAGCTGCAGGACATCCTCGGTACGGATCTGTTCGTGAGGGTGGGGCGCATCGTGCGGCCCACGGATGTCGCGAGCCGGTTCGTTCGCTTCGCCCGTCTCATGCTTTCGGAATTGCGCGCAGGATTCGACGAGATCCGGGCGATGAACACGGACGATGCCGGCCGGGTGACGGTTGGCATCCTGCCCAGCGCGCGTGCCATCTTCTTCTCCGACCTGCTTGCGCGGTTCACCACCGCCCACGTGTCCGCGGCGGTGAAGGTGGTCGAGGCCTCGTATCGCGACCTGCTTGCCGGCCTTCGTCAGGGCGATCTGGATCTGATCATCGGCGCCCGTCGCGATCCCGCGCCCCACCGCGATGTGGTGCAGGAAGAGCTGTTCGACGACGACCCGGTGGTTGTCGGCCGCGCGGATCACCCGTTACGCGACAAGCACCAACTGGAGCTGTCGGACCTTCTGGGTTACCCGTGGGTCATTTCGGCACCCGGCATTCCGTTGCGGAACAAGTGGGAGCAGATCTTCACCAGCCGCGGCGTGGAGCCGCCGCGCCTTCGTATCGAATGTGGCTCGGTGCTGGTAACGCGTGGGCTGCTGCTCCAGGGCGACTGGCTTACGCTTGTATCGCGCGACCAGTTTCTCTTCGAATACCGCGCCGGGACGCTGACTGAGATCGGCAACCTCGGCGCGGAATTGCGTCGACGCATCGCCTTGACGCGTCGACGTGACTGGATGCCGACGCCTTTGCAGGCGGACTTCGTCGAACGCACGCATGCATTGGCGCGGGAGCGCGACGAGCACTGAGGTTGCCGGTCAGCCAGCCGCCGACTGCGGTGGCGTGGGATCCGCCACGAGATCGGTCGGTACGTGCACACCACGCCGGGCGATTTTCTCGGTCATGATCGTGTGCTGCATCATCAGCCCCGACACCAGATAGGCTGCGACGCTTGCCGCTAGCAAAGGCAGCAAGGCGTGCGGTTGCATCGTGGTCTCGAAGACGAACACGGCGGCGGTCAGCATCGCGCGCGAGGCGCTCGCGAAGAGTGCAGCCATGCCTACCAGGGCGGCCATGCGGGGATCCACCTGGGTGATCGGCCATTGCGCGAGGGCCAGGCCAAGCAGGCCGCCCAGCGCGCCGCCGATGGTGAACAGCGGCGCGAGCGTGCCACCGGACGTGCCGCTGCCCAGCGCGATCGACCATGAAACGAGTTTCGCGAAAGCGAGGATCGCCAGCGCACCGATAGTCATGTGGCCACCGATGACGGCGACGATGTTCTCGTAGCCCACGCCCAGCGTTGAAGGCACCGCATAGCCAATGATTCCGACGGCGAGGCCACCGATCGCTGGCCACCACATCCAGTGGATCGGAAGCTTTTCGAAGGCGTCTTCCAGACCGTACACGAGGCGAGTGACGGCCACGCCCGCCACACCGAAGATCAGACCCAACACGGTATAGAACGCGAGGGCTACGATCGAAGCCGGACCGAGGGCCAGCATGGGAAACACGGGCCCCGGCCCTTCGAGAGCGAAGCGCACGGCCGCTCCGGTTACGGCGGCCATGGCCACCGGCACCAGCGATCGCGCGCGTCGCTCGAACAGCAGCAGCTCGATGCTCAACAACACCGCTGCCAGCGGCGCCGCAAAAATGGCCGCCATACCCGCTGCCGCACCGGCCGCCAAGAGTGTCTTGCGTTCGTCGGCAGTTACGGGAAGCAATTGCCCGACATACGAGCCGAGCGCGCCGCCTGTCGCGATGATCGGACCTTCCGCGCCGAAAGGGCCACCCGTGCCGATTGCCACCGCCGAGGACAGCGGCTTCAACCAGATCATCCGCGCGGCAATGCGGCTTTCATTCGTGAGCACTTGCTCCATCGCCTCCGGAATACCGTGCCCACGGATGGCTCGTGAACCCCAACGCGCCATCAGCCCCACGATGAGGCCGCCGATCACGGGAATGACAATCACCCATGCGCCGCGCTGGTGGGTCGCCGGGCTGATCCACATCGTGCTCCAGTGTCCGAAGAACGCGAGTTGCGTGACCAACGCGATCAGCCGGGTCAAGCCGAACGCGATGAACGCGACGACAGTGGCAAGCGACATGGCTAGCAATGTCGACGCGACTATCCGCCGTCGAATGCGCGGCAAGCGGCTTGGCATGTGGGCTTGCGCGAGGGCAGGGTCCAAAGCCGGGGCGAGCGGAAGCGCCGCCCGATCATGGGGCGGATGCAGCGGATCAGTCATGAGGGCAATGCCAGACAGCGGGTTCGGCGAAAGGCTACGCGGAATGGAGCTCAGTAGCTGGCTGGCAGATGAATGACTGTCGCGAGGTTACCGCGAGCCAATGCCTTTGAGGATCAGATCGATCCCGGTAAGAAAATCTGCCCGGTCGTCGTGATCGGGCAACTGGTTCGCGATGCTGCAAGCGAAGGGATACTCCGCCGGATCGAGTTCGGACCATGTATTCGCCACGGACGCGAGAAAATCGGCTCGATTGAGGCCTTCTACCTTGGCAAATTGCGCGTTGGCCGCGTTCTGGCCACCCACGCCGAGGATGTAGCTCAACAACGCCGATACGGTTGTCCACTCGAGTTCGCGCGGAACACCCAGATGACGAAGCTGCTGGCCGATGCGTTCAAGGATACGTACCGCCGGTAACTGTCCTGGCGCATGAGCGAGTGCCGAGCCAACCCATGGATGGGCGTCGATCGCGTCGAACATGCCCAGCGCAATGGCGCGGAGGGTTGCCTCCGGCGTCGCGTCGGCAAGTGGTGCGTTCATCGCGCGGGCGACGATCGCGTCGCATGCCGCGGTAAGCAGTTCGCTTTTGTTGGCGACGTGCCAGTAGATCGCACCGGGGCCGGTGGCCAGCTTGAGGCAGAGGGCGCGGAAGGTGAGGCCGCTTTCTCCGGCTTCGTCCAGGAGGGCGATCGATGCTTCGATGATCCGCTCTCGTGAGAGTGAATCTTCCCGCCTTTGGCTGCCCGGTGATTTTTTGGCCATTCCTCATATTGACATGATTGGAACGCCGTTCCAATAT
>NZ_JBFUIT010000230.1:0-6598 GCF_056401735.1 Luteibacter sp. P4_D7_3 | reverse complement strand
CGAGTACCGAAGTCCGTCGCGCGCCGATGCCGGACATGAGCGCAAAGGCGTGGTCCGACAGGCCGTCTATCGGCACCGCCTCATTCAAGGCGACAAAGGATACTGAGTACTACAAGACGCAAGTGTGGCAGGACGCCAAATACCAGACCAAAACCTATACCGAGACGTATTGCGCGCTCATGAGCGCAACGACGGGGGGGTGCATGGGCTTCGACGTGGCGACCCGCAAGTACGCGGAACAAGTGGATTCTGCTGGCTACAAGGAAGTGGAGCTCGATAAGCAGGTGGGCGGCCTGGTCGTAACGACTGAACTCTCTCGTCCGTTTGCGACGTTCAAGGTGGGCAAGGGCGACGTCGTTTTCGCGGACGGATTCATCCTCGACGGTGCCAGCGTTGCCGTCGATCATGACGCCTGCAAGCAGACGAGCGAGGATGTGGCTAGCTGTAGCATGAAGACGTTCAATCTGATTCGGGTGCCGATCAAGGCCGAGAACATCGCAGAGTGGCAGGGCGACCGGATCGGCGTTCCGTCATTAGCCGCATTGTTCGCCAGGGCAAAGCCGGCAGCGATAACCGTGGCATCTGGCACCTCCGCGCTTCCGGAAAAACCCGGCACGTTCGAGGCGGGCTGGGGCACGCGCTACTCGCTAAAGAGCAAGTAAAAGAACCGCCCCCCGAAACTCATCCCGGGCTGCTGACGCGGGATGAGGCGGGGGACGTGACGGGGCGGGAAGATGGAGAGTCGTAAGCCCCGTTGCGGGTGAGCCGATGGCCCAGACCGCAAGTTCACTATAGGAAGCTGTCACCCAGAGGGGAATTCGATTGTTCAGATCGACCCGATAGGGTGTCTCAATGGTTCACTGCAGCATTTTCTTCAGCTTGTAGAGGCGGTCCAGCGCGTCGCGCGGTGAGAGTGCGTCCGGATCCATGGCGCGAAGCGCCTCCTCGACCGGCGACGGCAGGGACGGCGCGAACAGACCCATCTGCGGCGTCGCGGCAGGCGGCGTTGCGACGGCGACGGTCACCTCGTGACCTTGCTCGAGCGCCGCCAGATAACGGCGTGCATCGGCGATCACCGCCTTGGGCAAGCCGGCCAGCGCGGCCACCTGCAAGCCGAAGCTGCGGTTGGCCGGGCCATCCTTCACGGTGTGCATGAAGACCAGCTGGTCGCCGTACTCGACGGCATCCAGATGCACATTGGCGATGGTCGGGAAGTCCTGTGCCAGTTCGGTCAGTTCGAAGTAGTGCGTGGCGAACAGCGTGAACGCGCAGCTCGTGGCGGCCAGATGGACGGCCGCCGCGCGCGCGAGCGAAAGCCCGTCGTACGTGCTGGTGCCACGGCCGACCTCGTCCATCAGTACGAGGCTGCATTCGGTGGCGTTATGCAGGATGTTCGCCGTCTCGCTCATTTCGACCATGAAAGTCGACTGGCCGCGGGACAGATCATCGCCCGCGCCGATACGGGTGAAGATGCGATCGATCGGGCCGATGGTCGCGGCGGACGCCGGCACGTAGCTGCCGACATGGGCCAGTAGCACAATGAGCGCGTTCTGCCGCATATAGGTGGACTTACCACCCATGTTCGGGCCGGTGATGACCAGCATGCGGCGGCTCCGGTCCAGCACGAGGTCGTTCGGCTCGAACGGCTCGTCGCGCACCTTCTCGACCACCGGGTGGCGGCCGCGCTCAATGTGGATGCCTTGTTCGTCGGTCAGCGCCGGTGCCGCCCAGTCCAGCGTTTCGGCGCGCTCGGCGAGATTCGCGAGTACGTCGAGTTCGGCCATGGCGGTGGCCGCGATCTTCAGTTCAGCAAGGCGATCGGTGAGTTTGTCCAGCAGCAATTCGTAGAGCGCGCGCTCGCGCATCAGCGAGCGCTCCTTCGCCGAGAGCACCTTGTCTTCGAACTGCTTGAGCTCTTCGGTGATGTAGCGYTCGGCGTTCTTCGTGGTCTGGCGACGCGTGTAGTGCTGCGGCGCCTTTTCCGAATGCGCCTTGGTGATCTCGATGTAGTAACCGTGCACGCGGTTGTAGCCGACCTTCAGCGACGAGATGCCGCTGGCGGCCTTCTCGCGCTCTTCCATGTCGACCAGGAACTGATCGGCGTTGGTGGAGAGCTGGCGCAGTTCGTCGAGTTCTTCGTCGTAGCCTTCGGCTAGTACGCCACCATCGCGCAGCAGCGCGGGTGGCTGCGTTATCACGGCGCGAGCGAGCAGGTCGGCGGTGTCTGCGTGATCGCCGATGCGTTCGACGAGGCTGTGCAGCAGCGGGCTGTCGAGGCCGGCGATGTCTTCGCGCAGCGACGGTGCCGCAGCGAGGCCGTCGCGCAGGGTGGACAAGTCACGCGGACGTGCCGAGCGCAGGGCGACACGCGCAAGAATGCGTTCGAGATCGCCGATGCCGCGCAGGCGTTCGCGCAGCGTGGCGTGACGGCGCGCATCGATCAGGCTGCCGATGGCCTGGTGCCGACCACGCAGCACCTGACGATCGCGCAGCGGACGATTGAGCCAGCGACGCATCAGCCGCGCGCCCATCGGCGTGACCGTTTCGTCGAGTACGCCGAGCAGGGTGTTCTCCACGCGACCGCTCTGGTGCGTATCGATTTCGAGGTTGCGCCGCGTGGCGGCGTCCATCGCGATCGTCTCACCCGCATTCTCCACGGCCATGCCGGTCAGATGGGGTAGGGCGGCCTTTTGGGTTTCCTCGACATAGCCGAGCAGGCAGCCCGCCGCGGCAACCGCCAACGGCATGCCGTCCACGCCGAAGCCGAGCAGATCACGCGTCTTGAAGAAACGGCACAGCTCGCGTCGCGCGGCGTCGCCGTCGAAATGCCAGGGCTGGCGCTTACGCAGGCCGGGCAGGGTCGAGACGAGCTTGGGCCACGCAACATCTTCGCCGACGAGGGTCTCCGCTGGCTGCAGGCGTGCGAGTTCGGCCGCGAGGCCTTCGGCGCTGCCCACTTCGGTGAGCAGGAAGCGGCCGGTGGAGAGGTCTACCCAGGCGAGGCCATAGCCTGTCGGGCCGGCGGCGATGGAGAGCAGCAGGTTGTCGCGGCGCTCTTCCATCAGCGCGGCGTCGGTCACCGTACCCGGAGTGACAATGCGCACGACCTCGCGCTTCACCGGGCCCTTGGACAGCGCGGGATCGCCGATCTGCTCGCACAGCGCCACGGACTCGCCCAGCTTCACCAGGCGCGCGAGGTAGTTCTCGACGGCGTGGTAGGGCACGCCCGCCATGGGGATCGGCGCGCCGGCCGACTGGCCGCGCTGGGTCAGGGTGATATCGAGCAGACGGGCCGCCTTCCGGGCGTCGTCGTAGAAGAGCTCGTAGAAGTCGCCCATCCGGAAAAACAGCAGGATATCCGGGTGCTCGGCCTTGGCCGCCAGGTACTGGCGCATGAAGGGCGTATGCCCGGCGACGGAGCGGTCGTCTTCTACGATTGCCATGAATTCACTGGAAAGGCGCGATGGCCGTACATGATAAGCGACCGCTGTTGGGCCTGCCGGAAACGAGGCATCGCCTGGCGCGGGCGCCCTGACGCGCCGATCTGTTCGCCCAACGGGCGGAATCTTGCAAATCACGAAATGCAAGATTATGATTTCCGCATGACAGCAGAAGACAAAGCGACTTCACGCTCCCTGGGCTTCCGGATCAGGGCAGCGCGGGATGCCAAGGGAATGAGCCAGGAAGCGCTCAGGAGCGCTTTAGGCATTGCCGACAGGCAAACTATTTCCGCGATCGAGAACGGTGAGCGGGCTGTAAAGCCCGAGGAGCTTGTTCGGCTGTGCTCACTTCTCGAGCAGAGTCTCGACTACTTCATAGATCCCTTTGTCGTCGCGGGGGAGGCAGAGTTTTCCTGGCGAGCTACCGATGCGTTGMCTGATACCGACCTGAATTCCTTCGAGGCGCGAGCTGGACAGTGGGTCGGCTTGCTGCGGTTCTTGCGAAGGTGGAACGCGTCGGCGAGCGATCCATTTTCCTTTTCTCTCCGGTTGAGCCCTCAGTCGACCTTTGAAGAAGCGCTGACGCTTGGAGAGTCAGTGGCTGAGAAGCTCGAGCTAGGCTCCGTGCCGGCCGCACGATTGACTGATCAGGTCGAGAGCGTTTTGGACATCCCTGTGCTTTTCATCGACGCCGTGGAATCACCGTGCGGGAGTGTTTCGGGCGCGACATGTCATTTGCCTGATCTCGGTGTGATCCTTATCAATCGAAACGAGCCCGAAGCGCGAAGGAACTACGATCTCGCGCATGAGCTCTTTCACGCGGTCACGTGGGACCAGATGAAGCCGGACCATCGTGACGGCTCCAAGGCGGGAAGTCCCAAGAGTAAGAGCTGGCGAATCGAGAAGTTGGCAGATAATTTTGCCGCAGGGCTTCTCATGCCACGTGCAGCACTGGACAGAGCGATCGATCCGCGCCGAATCGACGAGGTCGGCCATCTAGTGGATGTTGCGGACTTCCTAAGGGTCTCGCCGTCGGCGCTGGGCTATCGACTATTCAATGCGAAATTGATTAGCCAGGCGCTTTGCGACTCGCTCCGTGGCGCGACGAGTCGGCTTCAGAATCAGGGGCGGCCCAAACGCTTTTCGTCGGCGTTCGTGGAGCTGCTTCGTCAAGGTATCGAACGAGGCCAGGTATCGGCCCGCAAGGTCGCCAAGTCACTGGCTATGACTATGCCGGAATTGGCGGATTTGTTCGCCGAACACTCAACACAGCCAGCGCCGTTCGCGCTTTAAGGTCGAAATGGCGAAGGATCGCGTGCTCTTAGATACCTGCATCATCATCGAAGCATTTCGTGTCAATTGCTGGAAAGCACTATGTGCCCGTTACGACGTCGAGACAGTTGAGAAATGYGTCGAAGAAGCATGTACAGGGGATCCGCTCAACCCCAGGCGCGTCCCGATTGATCGGAAACTACTTACCGGTGGACTCAGTAGAGTTCATCCGGTCACAGATCTGGAGCGGGCGACGTTCTCCATCAACAACGCTGGCCTCCCGGGGTTGGACGATGGTGAACTGCATT
The DNA here is from genome assembly GCF_056401735.1 of Luteibacter sp. P4_D7_3. Taxonomy (NCBI): domain Bacteria; kingdom Pseudomonadati; phylum Pseudomonadota; class Gammaproteobacteria; order Lysobacterales; family Rhodanobacteraceae; genus Luteibacter; species Luteibacter sp. P4_D7_3. The sequence goes on along the minus strand of NZ_JBFUIT010000230.1, from coordinate 1,578 downwards.
TGCTCGCGTGGCTACACGCAAATCAGCCCATCCCCATCACCTTGCTCATTTCGACGACCGACAAAGCGGCTCTGAAGGCGGTCCACATGCTCTCGTGGTTGAGTCACGTTAGTTCGCTCGAGATGCTGGGCAGAGCAGCCGGCATGGATAAGAAGCAACTTCAAAAGCTCGAAGATCATTTTCTTGAGCCGTGGATGGCCTCAGTGCGGATTCAATGCCAGCAGGGGATCCTGTAGGGACTTCAAACAGCTGGCAACTACACAAACACCGGCTCCCCGTAGGAGCCGATTCATCGGCGATCCCGGCTTACCTTTCCGCAGCACCCCCAACCAACCCCGCACGCCCCTCAGCCAAACACCAAAGTCCCCTCTGCGTCATCGCCCCGATCGCATCCAGCGCCAAGGACATCTGTGCGCAATCCAGATCCTCGGATTCGTGCACCAGCTCAGCCAACAACTGAGTCACGCCACGCGAGTACTGCAGCCACTCGGTGGCCTCGTTCAAAAGCTCATGCGCGTTGGCATCGGTTTCCATAAGCATTACCTGCTCCTTGTGTATTCGGCGCGCGTCTCCAAACGCGGCACGCAGTGCTACAGCGCGGCGTGCCGCGGCCCATCGGACCCGCGGTTTCACCGGCTGTCCGTGACCGGACGCCGGGCGGTTGATTGAATAACGTGGATAGCGGCGTCAGCGCGTTTTCTTCGGCCAGCCGGCGACGTGCCGGGTGCTACGGCCAAGAAAATTCTGATGCAAACGGCGAACGCCGCGGTTCTTCAACCGTGTCTGCGCTAGATGCAGACGGCCCGGTTTCCGCTGGGGGTGCCACCTTGGGGATCTGGCGGGCGGGCGAGTGCCGTAGAATGGTGGGCAGCCATTATCAACTCCTAGAGTAGTTGGTTTGGTTAGCGGGTCAGGGGTGTTCCTAACGCACCCTTGGCCCGCGCTTCTCACCGCATCGAGCGATGGTTGCCTGCGACGCGTTCTTGTCGATGACGCGGGCAACGATGTGACCCTAGCAAAACAAGTTTGGGTTGTCTGTAGGGGCTGCAATCGGTAGCAGATATTGCCGTCTTTGCCCCGCTGATCGACGTAAGTTCGAGTGCTCATGCCTGAGATATTTCTTCAGGCAGCACGTTCGCTTTTGTCGGAAGACGGCTCGAAGAAACTCCCATCTCGTCAGTCAGTTTCGACGCTTTTGTCGGAAGACGTTTTCGGGTCACCTGATTTATTCAGTCCGCATTTATTCGCCGAAGTCGTTCGTCTTTTTTACTGAGCTTCTCAAGGGGYGCATCACGGCAACCGCATTCGCCTGCGGAGCCGAACGTCATGGCTGGCTCCATGGCGATGAACGCCCAGCCCTGCTTACCACCCAGGCGGATCTTGCAGACGCCCATGAGGCCCGTTTGCGCCTGGGTGTATCCATAGGCGGGTACGTCGGAGATGTCGGTGGCATTCGCGGCCGCAAAGTAAAGGATCTTTGAACTGTTGACGTCCATGACCTCAGCCTTCCCGGGGCGCATGCAATAGTCGGGGCCATCGTCGGCGCCGCCTCCGCTATACATGAGTACAAGTAGTCAG
>NZ_JBFUIT010000229.1:0-6676 GCF_056401735.1 Luteibacter sp. P4_D7_3 | reverse complement strand
ACTCAGCACCGGGAAGGGCTCAATGCTGTCGAGGAGTGACGCCAGGTTCCCAGAGCGTCACGTGGTGCCGAGGTACAGGATGACCGTGTCGCGCTTCAGCGGCTTGTCGAGCGGGGTCATGGGGTGAGGACAACCTTGCGGCAGTCTTCTTCCTTCTTGTCAAAAATCTCGTACCCCTTTGCGGCGTCCGCCAGCTTCATGCGGTGAGAGATGATGATGTCCGGCTGTAATTTGCCGTCTTCGATGAATTCAAGGAGTTCCGGCAAATATTTCTGGACATGGGTCTGACCCATTGCCAAGGTGAGGCCCTTGTCGAATGCGTCTCCGATGAGGAACGCGTGGATGAAGCCGGCATACACCCCCGGGATGCTGACGACGCCACCACGCCGGGTCGCAGAAATGGCTTGGCGAAGCACTTCGCCGGAACTGGTTTCCAGCTTCAACGTGCTGAGCACCGTTTCCGTCGTGCTGCCCTTCGCTTCGAACCCCACCGCATCAATGGAGGCGTCGACGCCGCGGCCTGCGGTCTGCTCGAGAATGAACTCCGAGGGGTCTACCGAACTGAAATCGACGGGGATGACGTCGAACGCCGTGACTGCAAAATCGAGGCGATAGCGCTCCTCGTCGACCATGAAGATTCTCTCCGCGCCCAACATCTTTGCGCAGGCGGCGGCCATCAGGCCTACGGGGCCTGCACCGAAGATGGCAACGGTGGAGCCTCGCTCGATTTTTGCGTTGAGCACGGCCTGATATCCCGTGGGCAAGATGTCCGACAGGAACAACACGCGCTCGTCGGGGAGACTGCCCGGCACCTTGAACGGGCCGACGTTGGCCTTGGGTACGCGGACAAATTCCGCCTGACCGCCCGGCACGCCACCATAAAGGTGCGAGTAGCCGAACAGGGCAGCGGGAGGCGTCATCATGGACCGTTTGCGCAGACTCGACCCTTGGTCGGGGTTCGTCGTCTCGCAGGCGGCAAAGAGGTCGTTTTCACAGAAGAAGCACTTTCCGCAGGCAATGACGAAGGGAATGACCACCCGGTCACCGACGGCCACGTTGGTCACTTCCGGACCCGCGTCCTCCACGACGCCCATGAACTCGTGGCCGAAGATATCGCCGTGCTTCGTCTCCGGAATCTTGCCGTGATACAGATGAAGGTCTGACCCGCAGATGGCCGTTGCTGTCACCCGCAATAGCACGTCGTCAGCGGCGAGGATGGTGGGGTCGGGCATCGTCTCGACGCGCACGTCTTTCGAGCCGTGGTATGTCAGAGCCTTCATGGTGTTCTCCGGGGTGAAAGGCGCATCGTGGACCCGGGTTGTTGAAATTCAGGTGCGCGGAGAGTCTGGGTCGACGTGCGGGGTCCTTCACAAGGGCTTTCTTTCGTCCTGCCGCATGACGTCGATGCGGGAGCCACGGGCAGGGTCGAGAAAAAGCGGAAGGGAGTCGAACGGCCAGCGAGCAACTCGTGAGATTCAACGTTCGGTTCGATGTGCACCAAACTGTGAACTATGCGTACGCGGCGCGTAGGGGAAGTCGCGTACGCCGTGTGGGGGTTACGTCGCCACTCCCTCCGAGGAAAAGGTCAAGTCATTGATAAGGAATTGATATTCTGCGTGAGCGAAATATTTTCGGCTTGTTTTGTTGGTATTCTGGCCCCCACGGAACGCTCGTATTAGTTGAATCGAGTACCACTTTCCGAGATACTTTGCTCAACACACCCGCCACGCCTATGCAGCAGAACATCGTTGTACGCGCAAATAGGCGGGTTTTTTTTGAGCGCTTGCAGGGAGCAGAGCGACGGTGCAGTACAGGAAGGGTCCTCTCACGTACGCAGCACAGCTGCAGCAGCTTCAGCTGCGAGGCCTTCACGTTGCAGACCCTGTGCGCGCAAGCTACTACTTGGAGCGCGTTGGTTACTACCGACTCATGGGCTATCTATTTCCATTTCGGAGGCCTGGAAGCGACGCCTACGAGGCGGGGGCTACTTTCGAAGAGGCTGTAGCACGCTATGAATTCGATCAAGTGTTGCGCTCCCTGATTATGGAGGCGATCTGCAACATTGAAGTCGCGGTGAGGACGGCAGCCACCTATCGAATGGCTCACAGCTATGGCGCTTTCGGTTACAGCGATCCTGCCAACGTCGCATACGATAAAAATTGGCACGCTACCTGGATCGTTGCCGTAGAAGATGAAGTGCGGCGTTCACGTGAAACCTTCATTCGTCACTATAAAGAAAGGTACACGCTACCGCCGCATCCATGCGTGCCCGTTTGGATGGCAAGCGAGGTCATGTCATTTGGCTCGTTATCGAAACTTGTCCAGGCGATGCATCCTGCTGACAAGAAAGCGATAGCAGGTGCCTTCGGCGTCGCTTCCCCAGTGTTTGCCAACTGGATCCACGCCATCAGTGCGATACGAAATATCGCTGCTCATCACGGGCGTATGTGGAATCGGGTTCTAGGTATCATCCCCATGAGACCCAATAGTGGGCCTTGGCAGCATATGGCAGGAACCTATCCTGCAGGCAGGATGTACTTTGCACTGCTTGCCATTAAAGCCTTACTTGGCTCATGCGCGACTGACGTAAACGACTGGCGCGATCGCGTAAGTGATCATCTACGTCCACTCCTTGCAAGCCACGATCATAGACAAAGCATGGGAGCCCCCGCTAATCGGGATCAGCATGCGCTCTGGAGATAGCGGGTCAGCTCCGGGCGCGTTGGCCGGATCGCTCAACGGCGTGAGTCACCAGATACAGGTCTTTCGACCTTGTCGACGTCCACATTCCTGGCCTTCGCCAGGGCCTTTCCCAGGTAAAGGCGGTCGGTGCGGCAGATATCGAACCCCGTGATCGTCAACGGCGCCAATCCGCGGTAAGTCACCGAGAGGTCCTGCTTGCATACGTCCGCGCTGTCGAAGCGGACGGTGGCCTGGCCGCTTCTTCCGCCGATCAGTGGTCCGCCAAGATCGAGGGCATGCCAATAGCGCGTGCCGGCCGGAGCGGCCTCCACGGACGTCACCGTTCGGTCCGCGTCGTTGATGAAGGTAACAAAGTGCGGTGCTGCCTGCGCCGAGGTGACAAGCACCACGCCCAGGAACAGAAAGGTCGGCTTTGCCCAGGAGCGCCTGAAGTGCCGGCGCGTGCGGTGATGCTGATCCATGTGGTCATCTCCCTTGTGGCGTCACGCTGCGGCGTGACGATGTCGTCCGGACGTCGAGCACCGTTCGACTGGTGCGCGTGGTCGGTAGACATGGAAGCTAGTGACCCTGCATGGCAATTTTGAGGCGGCAAACTGACGTGGCGGCGAAGGTGATACACGAGGTGCACTGGTCTTAGACGTGCCCGAAGGGACTCGTGGTCAGGACCATGCTTCGCAGCGGCTCAGCTTTTGCGACCACGTCGTTCGCCTGCGTGGTGTAGTCGTCCGCCAGGCTTGCGCTTCCGGCCTCCTTTGCCGACAACGCCATTTCCCGAAGCAGCATCACGCGTTCTTCGACGGCGCGCAGCGTGTCCCAGAGTCCCTTATCGATGGCGTCACCGATATCCAATAGCAGCGTGTTAGCCGTCGCGCCGTGACCTCCGTGTCGTCGAGGGAGTGGCGTGGATGGCTCGTGGTCAGCGACAAGGCTGCTGTGGCATACCGGGCACGCGGACGGAGCGACAGGGATCAGCTCAGACATGTCCTGGCGCCCGGGGCTAAGCGCGGCGTCAGCCTCGGTCGGCGCATCCGAGTGGGATTCCATTGAGACGGACGGAGTGGCGGTAAGCCGCGCTACATGTCCGGCGATCTTCTCCCCCAGCTGTTGCACCGGGACCACGGCATCGACGTCAACCTGTAGGGCGGCACCCTCAGGCATCGAAGCAAATACCGCCGGAACGTTGCCCTGCACCAGTGCGACGCCGCCCCGATCTTTGATGGCCCACAGTCCCGACGTGCCGTCGTCGAGCATCCCTGATAGGAGAACGCCAATGACGTTGGGTCCGAATGTGTCGGCGGMTGAGCGAAAGAGTGCATCGATGGACGGTCGAGAGCACGACTCCTTAGGCGCGTGCGTCAGGCGCATGCCGTCCAGAGTGACAAGCAAATGCCGGTCTGGTGTCGCCACATAGATGTGACCCGCTTCCAGCACGCGGCCGTTTTGGGCATCCGAAACGGGCAGGGGCGTCATTCGTTGAAGGACGGATGCCAGGTCGCTCTTGACGTGGGCGGGGAGGTGCAAAACGATCAGGACGGCCGCTTCCAACGACGCCGGCAACCCGCCGATCAGTTGCTGCAAGGCCTCGACGCCGCCGGCCGGCGCCCCGATAACCACCACGGGTAACGTTTGGCTTTGCATGAGTGCCCCCAAACAACAACCTTACCGCGGTGAGCGCCCCCTCAGTGTGACGAGTGCTTGGGCGTGCTCACATGCAAGACCGGCAGCGACCGTCCCCAGGATGAGCGCGAGGGCAGTCACTCCCCCTCGCCACGCTGTTCGCCTAGTTGCCTGCTCAGCGCTCGCATGGCCTCGACGCACGCCAGGCTGGGCGTCGACCCAGGAGCCCCAGAAGCTGCACCACCAGGGCGGTGGCGTCTTCAAGCGACGGGTCGCCGGTAGAGATGGCTTGATAATGCAAAAGTCTCGCCCGGAAGCGGGCTTCCGGCAGGTCGGAATGAAGGAGCGCCAGATTCATCGCCAGGGCGCTCTGGGCCATCGCAGCAGCGGTCAGGGTCCAGCCTTCTCTTGCGTCGTCCATGGCCGCTTTATTCAAGGTGATCAACCCGAAGATGGCATGGAAGCTGTGATCGAATCGCATCTTTTGCGCGATCTTCCGAATTTGCATAGTCATAATTGCGATCGGTGTCGCATGCGAGCGTCGAGTCTCGGCTGTCGAATGGATGGCTAAACGAAGTCTGAATCCGCCCTCTTGAAAAATGTTTCTAGCTGCATAAATTACTCACCGCTGGCCGCTTCGGGACCAGCCTCCTCGCCCGCTTCGGGGGCGAGCGGAGAACTCATTCCATGTTGCAAGAGGATATGGTTATGCGAACTCTTCTGAACGTTTCACCCCTTCATCGCTCCAGCGTCGGTTTTGACCGCATGTTCGATTTGCTCGAAGCCGCCGCGTCGCGCGGCCAGGCCGCTGACAACTATCCCCCCTTTGATTCCATCAAGCTCGCTGACGATCAATATCGCGTCACGATGGCAGTGGCGGGGTTTCGCGAGCAAGATCTGGAGATCTCCACGCAAGGAAACTGGCTGACCGTCTGCGGCGAGCGCCACGGTGAAGCCGAGGGCGAATATCTCCACCGCGGCATTGCGACCCGGCCCTTCCAGCGACGCTTCGAACTGGCCGAGCACGTCCAGGTCACCGGGGCGAAGCTCGCTGACGGCCTTTTGTCCATCGACCTCAAGCGTGAGATCCCCGAGGCGATGAAGCCGCGCCGCATCGACATCGAGTCGGGGGCGGCGTCGGATGCCAAAGACAGCGTCCGCCAATTGCTCGATCAAGCCGCGGCTTGAACCAGGCAAGAGCCTCGCATGGATGCGGGGCTCTTTTTCGCCTCCGTCATAAGCAGTGCTGGCAGATGTGGTTGCTGTTGCCGTTGCGATCTCATGACGAACAGGTGCCCTCATCGGCTCCGGCTGCGTCAGTAACCATGGTATAGATCTTGTTGCACGCATCTCGCTCCGCGGTTGTCGTGCAGCAGGCCTCGCATCGAGGCGCTACGATCCCCGTGAATCTCTTCGAGMAATGCCATGACTCTCCACTTTGTAGCCGCACATGGCTCTGCCGTCGACAGCGCGAATGGTTTGGTGATCTACCGGCCGCGGATGCAGCCCACATCGAAGCCTGATGAAGTCGAATGGCAATACATGGTCTATAAGAACGACGACATGGGGCACGGCCTCGGGTTCTTTGGTTTGCACGTTCTGATCGAAGAGGCAGGGGAGACTGTTCGCCTTTTCACCCTTGACCTGGGCCGGACCGACGTCGTCACTTCGATGTTGAAACTGAAACAGCGGCTTAGTATCGACGGCGATGACTTCGAATTCATCCATCGACTAGCGGAAGGTCTCGTCAAGGTATTCGAAAGCCGCACGACTAACACCGAAATCGTCCGTTATGTAGCCCTGACCCAGGACGCGGCGTTACTGGATGTCGGTCTTGTCGTTCCGCTCCATCTTCCTCGTCTCGCTAACGGTCAGGTGGTCCTGGCTGAGACACGGTTGGAGGCTCATCCCGTTTTACGGTCGGTGCCATGACGCAGTTCGTCTTTGATGACTACGTCCGCGCGACGATGGGGGGTGCCACCGATGTCTCCAACGGGAAGAGTCTTTCACCGGATCAGATCCAGAGGGTCGCCGACTACCTGAAGTCGCCCGGCTCGGGCCCGGATGTGACATCCAGCTACGAGACGTTTGTGTCGAGCAGGATGGTTACGCATCCTCCTGCGTTACCGCCGGGTTACGATTATGTCGGTTTCTCCGGTCGTGACAGTGCAGGGAAGGCCAACTACGAAAATGCCGTTGCCTACACTGAGGAGCTTGGTGGCGGCGGGAGGGCCGGCATCATTGGTCATACCCAGTGGGGAAAATTCATCAACGCTTCGTCGGGCACTCCTGAGTTCGACGTTGTGGCGAAGAAGTTCGAGACATTTCTTGGAAACGAGGGCATTGAACCTTACGG
>NZ_JBFUIT010000228.1:0-6683 GCF_056401735.1 Luteibacter sp. P4_D7_3 | reverse complement strand
CTCCAGTGTGACTTCGTGACTACCGTACTGGAATGACTTGGTTACTTTCGCCACCGTGATCTCCTCGTCCTGTTCGTTTTAGCGGCGCAGGCCGAGGCGTTCGATCAGGGTCTGATAGCGACCCAGGTCGTTTGCCTTCAGATAGGAAAGCAGCTTCTTGCGCTGGTTGACCATCTTCAGCAGGCCGCGACGCGAATGGTGGTCCTGCTTGTGAGCCTGGAAATGATCCTGCAGCTGCAGGATGTTGGCGGACAGCAGGGCGACCTGGACTTCGGTCGAGCCCGTGTCGTTTTCCTTGCGGCCGAAATCCTTGATGATCTGACCGGTCTGTTCGGGAGTAAGCATTGAATCGTTTCCTTAAAAGCGGGTGCGAAGCTTGCGCAACCTCAGCGGACCGCTGAAGTTGCGCAAGCTTCGCATTGTGTTGAAAGCTATGAAATGAGCACTCTATTGTAACGTCGTGCGCGTACCGGCAACAAGCCCGGTCAAGCGGTCGGGAGGTTGAGACCCCGAAGGACGCGGAGCAGGCCATCGTCGGCGATYTCCCCGAGCGCCATGAGACGCCCATCCGCACCCCACACCGCGCAACGCCCTGGTTGGGTGCCCTGCCCCAGCGGCACCGGCTGGCCGAAGCCAAAGATACGCGTCTGCTCGGGGTCGAGTTCCACCCGGAGGATATGCGTCAGCCCGGCATCTACCGGCATCAGGAAGGCTTCGAGCTGCTCCGGGCCCGCCTCGGCGGCATCGCGCAGGGTGTCCAGCGTGATCATCGGCGGCTCCATGAACGGCTCGACCCAGAGGCGGCGGAGGCCGGTCAGATGGGCGCCGCAGCCGAGATGGGCGCCAAAGTCGACGGCAAGGCTGCGCACGTACGTCCCCGACCCACACTCCACATGCAAGCGGACGGTATCGCCTTCGCGCCCGATCACCTCGAGCCGGTAGACGTCGACCTCCCGGGCGGGAACGTCCACAACCTCGCCCCGTCGCGCACGCACGTAAAGCGGAACGCCGTCCTGCTTGATCGCCGAATAGGCCGGAGGGATCTGCACGATATGGCCGCGCAGCGGCGCCAACGCCGCTTCGATCATCGCCTCGTCCAGTTCCGGGACGGGACACGTCTCCACCACGTCACCCTCAAGGTCGGCCGTCGTCGTTGTCACGCCCAGCCGCACCTCGGCCTCATAGGCCTTGCGCGAACCCAGCAGCCAGCCGGCCAACTTGGTCGCCTCACCGAAGCAAAGCGGCAACAACCCGGTCGCGAGCGGATCGAGACTGCCCGTGTGACCGCCCTTGGCCGCGCCCACGAGCCGACGCGCCGCCTGCAATGCCTGGTTGGAGCTCAGGCCGAGTGGCTTGTCGAGCAGAAGGATCCCGTGGATGTCACGAAAGGTTCGACGGTTCATAGAGGCAGAAATGAGAAGTGGCCAAGAGATGGCCAGAACACTGTAGGAGCCGATTCATCGGCGATCCCGCGCCAGCGGGCCAGTTTGCCGCTAGCACCCATCGCTGCTGAAGCAGCTCCCACACAAAAGCATCGCCGATGAATCGGCTCCTACTTGGACTCTTCTTCTGCGGGATCGGCCGGGGGAACCGGATTTTCACGCAGCAGGCGCTCGATGCGTTCACCGGTATCGACGGACTCGTCGTACTTGAACTTCAGCTGGGGCACCTTGCGCAGGATCATGGACTTCGACAGCGCATGACGGAACTCGGGAGCGAGCTCCTTCAGCGCCTTCATCACCACCGGCGACTCTTCCGGCTTGAGCGCCGTGACCCATACGGTGGCCCAATCGAGGTCGCGGGTTACTTCTACATCCGACACGCTGGCCGAAGGCAGCGCGTAGTCGCGTACAGCGGCATGCAACAGTTCGCTGATTTCGCGGCGAAGCTGGGCGGACACGCGGTCGGTACGCTTGAAATCACGGGACGGCATATCCGCCTCCAGTTTTTGATAGGTGCATAAACGAATAAAGCCTCCCCGGCGTACCGGGGAGGCAAGCTGACGCGAGTTACAGCGTGCGAGGCACTTCGATGCGCTCGAAGCACTCGATCTGGTCGCCGACCTTGACGTCGTTGTACTGCTTGACGGCGATACCGCATTCCATGCCGTTACGGACCTCGTCAACGAGTTCCTTGAAGCGGCGGAGCGACTCGAGTTCGCCCTGGAACACGACCACGTTGTCACGCAACACGCGGATCGGCTTGCTGCGCTTGACGTTGCCTTCGATGACCATGCAGCCCGCGACCGCGCCGAACTTCGACGAACGGAACACGTCACGAACCTGCGCGACACCGATGATCTCTTCGCGGATCTCCATGCCCAGCAGGCCGGTAGCCGCCTGCGTGACCTGGTCGATCACGTCGTAGATGATCGAGAAGTAACGGACGTCGAGCCCGTTGGTATCGATCACCTTGCGTGCCGACGCGTCGGCACGGACGTTAAAGCCGATGATCAGCGCCTTCGAAGCCGTTGCCAGCGTGGCCTCGGACTCGGTAATGCCGCCCACGCCGGAAGCGATCACGTTCACCTTGACCAGGTCGTTGCCGATCTGGGTAAGCGAATCGCGCAGCGCCTCGACCGAACCCTGCACATCCGCCTTGACGAGGATGTTGAGGGTCTGCTGGCCCTGGCCCTGACCCATCTGGGCGATGATGTCTTCCAGACGGTTCGACTTGCTGACCAGGCGGGTCTCGCGACGCTTGAGCAGTCGTTCGGCCGCCACTTCGCGAGCCAGGCGCTCGTCCTTCACGGCGACGAAGTCGTCACCCGACTCCGGCACGCCGGACAGACCCAGCACCTGCACCGGAATCGACGGGCCGGCTTCATTGACCTGCTTACCGGTTTCGTCGACGAGTGCACGCATGCGGCCGTATTCGACACCGCAGACGACGAAGTCGYCCTTCTTCAGCGTGCCCTGCTGGACCAGCACCGTGGCCACCGGACCGCGACCGCGGTCGAGGCTGGATTCGATCACGACACCCGAAGCGCGGCCATCGGCCACCGCCTTGAGTTCCATGACTTCGGCCTGGGCCGAAATCGCATCGAGCAGTGCATCGACGCCGTCGCCGGTCTTCGCCGAGAGCGGCACGAACGGTGTCTCGCCGCCCCACTCTTCGGGGATGACTTCGAGGAGGCCGAGGCCCTGCTTGACGTTGTCCGGATTGGCACCGGCCTTGTCCATCTTGTTCAGCGCGACGATCAGCGGCACCTTGGCGGCGCGCGCATGCTTCACGGCTTCGATCGTCTGCGGCATGACGCCGTCGTCGGCCGCGACCACGAGCACCACGATATCCGTGGACTGCGCACCACGAGCACGCATGGACGTAAACGCCGCATGGCCCGGGGTGTCGAGGAAGGTGATGACACCGCGGCTGGTTTCGACGTGGTACGCGCCGATGTGCTGGGTGATGCCACCGGCTTCGCCCGAAGCGACCTTGGTGCGACGGATGTAGTCGAGTAGCGACGTCTTGCCATGGTCGACATGACCCATGATCGTGACGACCGGCGGACGCGAAACCTTCTCGCCCTCGAGTTCGGCGGTCTGCGTCTGCGTCTGCAGCGCGGCTTCCGCGTCGTTCTCGGTGGCACGAACCGGGTTGTGACCGAGTTCTTCGACGACCAGTGCGGCCGTGTCGTGATCGATCGTCTGGTTGATGGTCGCCATGACGCCCATCTTGAACAGCGCCTTGACCACCTCGGCACCCTTCACGGCCATCTTCTGGGCGAGATCGGTAACGAGGTTGTTGTCGCCGATCACGACATCACGGACCACCGCGGCGGTCGGACGCGTGAAGCCGTGCGGACCACCGGACGAAGCGCCGCCGCGCGGGGCTTCGGCGCGACCACGGACCTTGCCGCCGCCACGACGATTGGCGCTGGAGCGACGTGCGCGATCGGCATCGGACAGATGCATCTCGCCGCCACCAAAACGCTTGCCGCCGGAGTCGCGGTCGTTGCCACGGCCGGGGCCGCCGCTGTTACCACCGCCGCCACCACCGCCGCCGTGCTTCGGACGCGCGTTACCACGCGAATCGTTAGCTGCTGCGACCGAACCAGGGGCCGGACGCGGAGCGGGTGAAGGCGCAGCCGCACGCGGAGCCGGCGCTGGCGCCGGAGCTGCCACGACCGGCGGAGGCGCCGGGGCTGGCGCCGGTGCGGGAACCGGCTTGGGAATGACGCGCTCGCGCTTGCGCGGCTCATGGATGGTCGGCGTGATCATGCCGAGCCGGCGCGTATCGAGCTTGCCTGTCGTGTGGGTCACGCCATTCTCGTCAGTGAACGTAGTCACCGGCGCAGCCGGAGCGGGCGCCGCCGGAGCGGCAGCAGGCGTCGGCGCAGCCGTCGCTTCGGCAGATGCCGGCGACGTCTTGGCCGCTGCCTGGGCAGCTTCAGCGCGTGCGCGCTCGGCGGCTTGCTCGGCCTCGGCGCGGCGACGCGCCTCGGCGGCAGCCTCTTCCTGACGACGTGCCTCGGCTTCAGCGGCGTGACGGGCTTCTTCAGCCTGTCGGCGCTCGGCCTCCTCGCGGCGCTGTGCCTCGTCGCTCTCACGCTGGGCATGAGACTCGGCGAGCTTGCGCGCGGCGTCCTCACGCTCCGGATCGTGCGAGGCGTCTTCGGCAATCGTGCTGCGCTTGACGTACGTGCGCTTGGTGCGGACTTCGACGTTGACCGTCTTCGCCGCGCCAGCGCCACGCCCCGTACCGGAGCTCACCTTCAACTCACCGACCGTGCGGCGCTTGAGGGTGATCTGGCGAGGCGCCGTTTCGTCCGTTTCGGGAGCGGCGTCGTTCTTGCCGTGCGTGCGACGCAGGAATCCGAGCAGCTTCACCTTTTCGGTGCTGCTGATGACCTGCTCCGCATCGGAGAATTTCATGCCGGCTTCGCCAAGCTGCCCAAGCAGCTTGTCGACCGGGAGGCCCAATTGATGGGCGAGTTGTTTGATTGTGACGTCCGACATCGTTCTTTATTCTCCGCCGTTCCCGCGCGTAACCTTACGTGCCGACGATGACCCGTACGGCTGCCTCCATCCATGGCGGGAGACCTCGTGGCCTCCCTCGAGGCGTCCGTCCAGGACGCTTCCGGTCTCGCGCTTAGCCACCCTTTTCCAGGCGGGCGATCATCGGAGCACGCGCAGCCATGATCAGCTGCGAAGCGCGTTCCTCTGTCATGCCATCGATATCGATGAGTTCGTCGACGGCAAGGTCACCCAGGTCGTCCAGCGTCTTCACACCACGATCCGCCAGCGCGAAGGCGGTCGCATCGTCCATGCCGTCCAGACCGAGCAGTTCCTCGGAAGGCGGGTTTTCTTCCACACCTTCCTCGGCAGCCAGTGCCTCGGTCAGGAGGGCGTCGCGGGCGCGAGCACGGAGTTCCTCGACGATGTCTTCGTCGAAGCCTTCCACGTTGAGCAGCTCGGCGCTCGGCACGTAAGCAATTTCTTCGATGGACGAGAAGCCTTCCTGCACCAGGATGCCAGCGATCTCTTCGTCCACTTCGAGTTTGTCCTGGAACAGCTGCAGCGCGGCGGCCTGTTCGGCCTCACTCTTCGCCGTCACCTGGTCCTGCGTCATCACGTTGAGCTGCCAGCCGGTGAGCTTGCTGGCGAGGCGCACGTTCTGGCCACCGCGACCGATCGCCTGGGACAGCTTGTCCTCGGCAACGGCGATGTCCATGGAGTGCTTCTCTTCATCCATGATGATCGACTGCACTTCAGCCGGCGCCATCGCATTGATGACGTACTGCGCCTGGTTCTCGTGCCACAGGATGATGTCGACGCGCTCGCCGTTGAGCTCGTTGGACACGGCCTGCACGCGCGAACCGCGCATGCCGATGCATGCGCCGATGGGATCGGTGCGGCTATCGTGGGCGACGACGGCGATCTTGGCACGGTCACCCGGATCGCGGGCGCAGCCCTTGATCTCGACCAGGCCCTGACCGACTTCCGGCACTTCGAGCTTGAACAGTTCGATCATGAATTCCGGCGCGCTGCGTGAAACGAACAGCTGCGGACCACGGACTTCCGACTTCACTTCGTACAGGTAACCGCGAACGCGGTCGCCGACGCGGGCCGATTCACGGGGAATCGTCTTGTCGCGCGGGATGAAGGCCTCGGCATTGCTGCCGAGGTCGAGATAGACGTTGCCGCGCTCGACGCGCTTGACGATACCGGTGACGAGTTCGCCGACACGATCCACGAACTGGTCGACCACCTGCTGGCGCTCGGCCTCGCGAACACGCTGCACGATGACCTGCTTCGCAGCCTGCGCAGCGATACGGCCAAACTCGGCGTTCTCGACCTGATGCTCGATGGCACCACCGATCTCCGCCACTTCGCCTTCGCCGGCTTCGTCTTCAGCGTCCATCAGGCGGATCTGATAAGACGGATCCTCCATTTCGACGTCGTCGGCGACGATCTCCCAGCGACGGAAGGTCTCGTAATCACCCGTGTTGCGATCGATCTCGACACGAATGTCCGGATCCTCATCGGGGTAGCGCTTCTTGGCGGCCGAGGCCAGCGCCGCTTCCATGGCGTCAAAAATGACTTCGCGCGGTACGCCCTTTTCGTTGGCGACCGCGTCGACTACCAGCAAAAGTTCTTTGCTCATTGCCGCTACTCCCGTAAGGATGCCCCGCGGCACCCCGTCGTTTCGTTATTTGGGTTTCTTTCCGCCCAGACCGGGCT
>NZ_JBFUIT010000227.1:0-6685 GCF_056401735.1 Luteibacter sp. P4_D7_3 | reverse complement strand
GAATCTTTGCGGCGCCGGCACTGATTGTGCCGACAAGATTCAGCGGATCGGTGCCCGCGATGCAGACCATCTCTCCGTCATGCTCGCGGTGACGGATCTGCCGCAGGGCTGCGAGTGCCTCCGGTAGCGCGAACTGCTCGCCCACCAGGCCATCGACGAAACGGCCGCCGCGGATTTCGCCGCGTGCCTCCAGGCGATGAAACACCCGGCGCAGGTCTCGCCATGCCGGCAACCAGGCCGCCTCACGTTCGAGAATGCGCCAGCTGACCACGCCATAGCGGCGCAGCAGTGTGCGTGCCATATGGTCGAGCCCATCGGCATCGTTGCGCTGTTCGGTCGGCCGACGCGCAAGCGACCAGCGCCCCGCATCCTCGATACCACTCATCATGTGCCGTCGCGCGCGGCGCTGGCGACTGCCGTTGCGCTTGGACGCCGGGAGCAACAGGGCTCGCAACCCGGCAAAGCTGTCCGCTGTGACGCGGCCGGCAGCCACCAGTTCGCCGAGTGCGTCTTCGAGTTCGGTGCGCAGCAAGCGCGTAGTCGATGCGAGCTCATCGAAGAACAGCGCGCCTTCGTCACGAAGCGCATCGGCCACGGCCTGCGCTCGCGACGACAGCGGCAATTCGTCGGAGATCGCCGGTGCCGCCGCCGACCAGATCGGCAATTGCCGGCGCGGCAACAGCACGATGGGCGTGGAACGAACGGGGCCACCGCTGCCCGTACCCAGGCGAAGGCGACTCCATACCACGCGACCGGCCCGGCAAAGGTCATCGAGCCAGCCGATGCTGTAGTCGCTGACACGGGCCGGCAGAAGTTCGGCCTCCCAGCCACCCGCGGCGGCCTCGAAACCTTCGAGCTGCGCGATCACGCCGGCCAGCGCGTCGGGCCCGGCGACCTGCGTGTTGCGGGTCACGTGCTGCCAGTCGAGCAGGAAGCGCATGAAGTCGCGCGGGGCGACCGGTTCGATCTCGCGGCGCAGGCGCCCGATCGTGTAGCGATGGATACGGGCGAGCAGATGGCGCTCGCACCATTCGACCTCCGTGGTGCCCGGCGAGAACGGTCCGCGCATGACATAGCCTTCGGTCTCGAGGGATGTCAGCGCGAGGTCGAGAGCGCCGGCATCCACACCGAGCGACGAGGCGAGCACGCGAGCCGGCACGGGGCCAAGCCCGCCGAGGCGCCCTCGGACGATATCGACGAGTGCGGATTCCGGCGTCCATGCCTGCACCTCGAACTCAGCCGGGGCGGCCATCGCGGGCGAGAGCGATGCGTCCGGGTGGATGGCGCGCCACGTCGGCAGGCGCTCAGCGGCCACCCACAGCGACACCTCGCCGTGGGTCAGTTCGGTCGCGCGCGCGTCCCTGGCCAGGCTGCGTAACAGCCCCGTCCACGAAGGATGCTCGCGCATGTCGTCCCCGGTCACCGCGCCAAGGAGCATGAGTGCCTCATGCATTTCGTCGGCGTTACGGGCTTCCGGCCATGCTTCCTCGCGTACGGCCGCGATCGCCTCGGCGTCGAGCCGGCCAAGATCGTCGGCCGTCTCCGCCTCGTTCCAGCGGCGCGACTGCACCGCCTGTGTCCGGCGCTCTTCCAACGGCGCGTCGTCAAGAAAGGCATACGGCGCGGCATTGAGTATCTCGGCAGCCAGCGGCGACGGCGTGGCGAGGTCGCGCGAAAGCATGCGGATGGCGCCCGATTCCAGTCCGCGCAGGATGGTGAGCAGACCTTCGCAGTCCATCGCTTCGTGCAGGCAGTCGTCGAGCGTCTGGTTGACCAGCGGATGGTCGGGAACCTCGCGCTCGCCGACGAGGTTTTCGGCGCACGCYACCTGGTCGGGAAAGACGGTGGCGAGCAGGTCTTCGCTCTTCATCCGTTGCAGCTGGGGAGCGACCTTCTTGCCGCCGGTGAAGCGCGGCAGCGCCAGTGCCGTGGTCGCGTTCCAGCGCCAGCGCACGCCGAACAGCGGCGCGTCGAGCAGGGCCTGGATCAGCACGTGCTCCGCGGAGTTCGAATGCAGGTAACGCGCCACTTCTTCCAGCGGGAAACTATGGCTGGTGGACAGTGACAGCACGATGGCGTCTTCGGTCGCGGCAGCCTGCAGTTCGAAATTGAATTTGCGGCAGAAGCGCTTGCGCAGCGCGAGGCCCCAGGCGCGATTGATCCGGCTGCCGAACGGCGTGTGGATGATGAGTTGCGTGCCGCCGGATTCGTCGAAGAAACGCTCCATTACCAGGGTGTCGCGCGTGGGCAGCGCGCCGAGTGCCGCGCGTGCACGGAACAGGTAGTCGACCACCTGTTGGGCCGCCGCCTTGCTGAGGCCCAGGTCGCCGGTCAGCCAGTCGAGCGCTGCCTCGCGGCCACCTTCGTCGAACTTCTCCGAGATATCCGTGCGCAGGCGGGACACACCGATCGAGAGTTCGTCGGTGCGTCCAGGCGCTTCGCCCAGCCAGAAGGGAATGTTCGGTGGCTGCCCTTGCGCATCCTCCACACGCAGGCGGCCCATTTCCACGCGCATGATGCGATAGGAGCGATTGCCGAGCTGGAACACGTCACCCGCGAGGCTTTCCACAGCGAAGTCTTCGTTCACCGTACCGACCACGATCGCCTGGGGTTCGAGCAGGACGTTGTAGTCACCCGTGTCCGGAATGGTGCCGCCGGAGGTCACCGCGGTGAGCTTTGCCCCGCGTCGCTCACGAAGGCGCTTGTTGACCGCATCGCGGTGAATGTACGCACCGCGCGGGCCGACACGCGTGGTGAAGCCCTCCGCCAGCATGCGCACGGTCTCGTCGAAGGTCTCGCGCTTGAGTGCATGGAACGGATACGCGCGACGCACGAGGTCGAACAGCGCGTCCTCGTCCCATTCCTGGCAGGCGACTTCGGCAACGATCTGCTGGGCGAGTACGTCGAGCGGCTGAAGGGGCATCACCAGGGCATCGAGTTCGCCGCGACGCACGCAGTCGAGCAAGGCAGTGCATTCGACCAGGTCGTCGCGTGATGTCGGAAACAAACGCGCCTTCGGCGTGCCGCCGACGGCATGGCCGGCGCGGCCGGCTCGTTGCAGGAAGGCGGCGATGGAACGTGGCGAGGCGATCTGGCAGACCAGGTCGATGTCGCCGATGTCGATGCCGAGTTCGAGCGAGGCCGTGGCGACCAGGGCACGCAGCTCGCCTTTCTTCAGGCGTTGCTCCGCGTCCAGGCGCTGTTCGCGGGACAGGCTGCCATGGTGTGCCGTGACCGCCTCGCGCCCGAGCCGCTCGGAAAGGTGTCGCGCCACGCGTTCAGCCATGCGCCGCGTGTTGACGAAGATCAGGGTGGTGCTGTGCTGCTCGATCAGGTTCGAAAGCCGGTTATAGACCAGCTCCCACATGTCGTTGGACATCACCGCTTCGAGCGGCACCGGCGGAACTTCCAACGCGAGATCACGCTTACGCGTATGGCCGATGTCGATGATGGCGCAGTCTTCCTTCGCACTGCCGGTGAGGAAGGCGGCCACTTTCTCGATGGGCTTCTGCGTGGCCGAAAGCCCGATCCGCGTGATACGACGCTGCGCCAGCGATTCGAGGCGCTCCAGTGACAGCGCGAGGTGACTTCCGCGCTTGCTCGACGCTACGGCATGGATTTCGTCGACGATCACTTCGCGTACGTTGGCCAGCATCGCGCGGCCCGACGCCGAGCCGAGCAGCACGTAGAGCGACTCCGGCGTGGTCACCAGGATGTGCGGTGGACGCTTCTTCATGCGCTCGCGGTCGGACGATGGCGTATCGCCCGTGCGCACGGCGGTGCGTATCTCGAGATCCGGTAGCCCCTGCTTGCGCAGCTCCTCACGAATGCCGGCCAGCGGGGCCTCGAGGTTGATGCGGATATCGTTCGAGAGCGCCTTGAGCGGCGAGACGTAGAGGATGGTGGTCCGGTCCGGCAGGCCGCCGTCGYGCACACCCTCGCGCACCAGCATGTCGATCGCCGAGAGGAACGCGGTGAGCGTCTTGCCGGACCCCGTGGGTGCGGCGACGAGGGTATGTCGGCCGGAGCGGATCGCCGGCCACGCAGCCACCTGCGCGGCCGTGGGCTCCGGAAACGTGTTCCCGAACCACGCGGCAACCGCCGGATGAAAGGCGTCTAGCGTTGTCGACTTTTGTGAATTCATTGAATCACTTAAGTGGGGTCCACGGGGCCACGGGTCAAGTTCCAGCCTAACGCGAAGCGGTCTCGTGGGTTGCGATGAAAACGTTACTGAGGGAACGTGGCGCTTTCCCCCCGGATCGACTTCGTGACCATGCCCGATACCGCGCGCCGCACTGCCCTCGCCTTCGCCATCACCGCTGGTCTCGCTGCCACCGCCAGCGCGGCCACGCCGCCTTCCCGGCCCTGGATGGATCGCTCGCTGTCGGTGGATCGCCGGGCCGAGCTCGTCGTCGCGGCCATGACCGACGATGAGAAATTTCGCCTGATCCGCTCCGACTTCGGCCTTGTCAGCGATAAGCACGGTGTGCCTGAAGGCGCCGTGGGTGGCGCGGGCTACGTGCCCGCCCTGCCGCGCCTCGGCCTGCCCGCCATCAATGAAACAGACGCCGGGCTGGGCGTGAACAAGCCCGGTATCGACGGCAAGGGTGCGATCTCGCTCCCGGCCGGACTGGCCACGGCCGCCAGCTTCGACACGGCGGTGGCCCACGCCGGCGGCCGGATGATCGGCGGCGAGGCCCGCGGTAAGGGCTACGGCGTGCTGCTGTCCGGCGGCGTCAACCTGCTGCGCGATCCGCGCAACGGTCGCAACTTCGAATACGCCGGTGAGGATCCGATCCTGGCCGGCAGCATCGTCGGCGCCACCATCAAGGGCATTCAGGAACGCAAGATCGTCGCGACGGTGAAGCACTTCGCCATCAACGACCTCGAATCCGGCCGCAACACGCTCAGTTCGGACATCGATCCGGTCGCCCTGCGCGAATCCGACCTGCTGGCGTTCCAGATCGCCATCGCCCATGGCGACCCCGGTTCGGTCATGTCCTCGTATAACCGCGTCAACGGCACCTACGCCGGCGAACACGACTGGCTGCTCAACCAGGTGCTGAAGCAGGAATGGGGCTTCAAGGGTTTCGTCATGTCGGACTGGGGTGGCGTGCACAGCGGCGCCAAGGCGGCGTTGGCCGGCCTCGACCAGGAATCGGCGGGCGAGGTGTTCGACGCGGAGGTGTTCTTCGACAAGCCGTTGCGTGCCGCCGTCGCCTCGGGTGAGGTGCCGAAGACGCGCCTGGACGACATGGCCCGGCGCATCATGCGCAGCCTGATCGCGCACGGCGTCATCGACGATCCCATCCCGACGAAGCCCACCACGCCCGTGCCCTACGACGCCGACCGCAAGGTCGCCCGCGACACGCTCGAGGCCGGTGCCGTCCTGCTGCGCAACCAGGGCGGCCTGTTGCCGCTGGCGCGCCAGGGCCAGTCGGTCGTGGTGATCGGCGCGCACGCCGACAAGGGCGTGCTTGCCGGCGGTGGCTCGTCCACTGTCACCGACGAAGGCGGCGACCCCGTGCCGGGGCTGCAGCCGACGGGATGGCCGGGGCCGGTGCGTTACCACGCCTCCGCGCCGCTGACCTTCATGCAGAAGCTGGGGACGAAGGTGAGCTTCGACCCGGGCACCGACCCCGCCGCCGCGGCGAAGGCCGCCGCTGGCGCCGACGTCGCCGTGGTCTTCGTCACGCAGTGGGCTGCCGAGTCCTTCGATGTCGCCGACATGGCGCTACCCGATGGCCAGGACGCGCTCGTCGCCGCCGTGGCGAAGGCCAATCCGAAAACGGTGGTCGTGCTGGAAACCAATGGCGCGGTGAAGATGCCCTGGCTCGACAGCGTCGGTGCCGTACTGCAGGCCTGGTATCCCGGCTCGGGCGGCGGCGAAGGCATCGCGCGCCTGCTGTACGGCGAGACCGCGCCCTCGGGTCGCCTGCCGATGAGCTGGCCGAAAGACGAAACCCAGCTTCCGCGTCCGACCATCCAGGCGGCCGGCCTGTACTCGAAGGATAAGCCGGCGGACAACGTCGACTACAACATCGAAGGCGCCGATGTCGGCTACCGCTGGTTCGAGAAAACCCGGCGCGAGCCGCTGTTCGCCTTCGGCTACGGCATGACCTATACGAGCTTTGCGTACAGCGACTTTGCCGTGGATAAGGACGCCAGGGGCCACGCCGTCGCCCACGTCACGGTGAAGAACACCGGTAAGACCGCTGGCGCCGATGTGCCGCAGGTCTACGTCACCGCCCCGGGCGCGGCCACGCGACGTCTGGCCGGCTGGAGCAAGGTGTCGCTGAAGCCTGGCGCGAGCCGCCGCGTCGATATTCCGCTCGAGTCGCTCGCCCTGGCGCGTTACGACGATGCAGGCAAGCGCTGGCGCGTGGCGCCCGGTACGTACGCGGTGAAGCTTGGCCGCTCGGCCAGCGATATCGCTGCCGAGGCCACGGTCACGGTGGGCGAGAGCTTCCCGGTGGTGAAGGCGCCCTAGGCGCCTGCACGACACGGCGACACGGGATAGCCACAATGCGCGCATGAACCTGCGCCCCGCCCCGATCGTCGCCACCCTCCTGTGCCTTGCCTCGGCACCTGCCTTCGCCGACCCGCCCGACTTCGACCGGCCCGGCGCAGGCTTCGCCACCAGCGTGCTCCCCGTGGGCACGCTGGCGCTCGAACAGGGCCTGCC
>NZ_JBFUIT010000226.1:0-6690 GCF_056401735.1 Luteibacter sp. P4_D7_3 | reverse complement strand
CGATGACGACGGGGAAGCCGCTGCGTAACTGACGCGCCACGCGCTCTTACGCCYGACGACTTTCCCACTTAAAGGAACCACCCCATGAGCAAGCAAGTGCAAGATGCCTACATCGTCGCCGCCACCCGCACCCCGGTAGGCAAGGCGCCGCGCGGCGTGTTCCGCAATACCCGTCCGGACGACCTGCTCGCGCACGTCATTCGTGCCGTCATCGAACAGGCCCCGGGCATCGACCCGGCGCTGATCAGCGACGCCATCATCGGTTGCGCGATGCCGGAAGCCGAGCAAGGCATGAACGTGGCGCGCATCGGCGTGCTGCTGGCCGGCCTGCCCGAGCAGGTGCCGGGCGTCACCATCAACCGCTTCTGTTCGTCCGGCGTACAGGCCATCGCCATGGCCGCCGACCGCATCCGCCTGGGTGAGGCCGACCTCATGCTCGCCGGCGGCACCGAGTCGATGAGCATGGTGCCGATGATGGGCCACAAGATCGCCATGAACCCGGCGATCTTCGAGAACGACGAGAACCGCGCGATCGCCTTCGGCATGGGCATCACAGCCGAGAAGGTCGCCGAGCGCTGGAAGGTCAGCCGCGAGGACCAGGACCGCTTTGCCCTGCAGTCGCACGAGCGGGCCTTCGCGGCCATCGCCGCGGGTGAGTTCAAGGACGAGATCACGCCGTTCCAACTCGACGACCGCTACCCGGACCTGCTCAACCACAGCATCCGCGAGGACCGCCGCATCATCGATACGGATGAGGGTCCGCGTAAGGACACCACGTTCGAGGTGCTGAGCAAGCTGCGCCCGGTGTTCCGCAACGGCCAGTTCGGCGGTTCGGTCACGGCAGGCAACTCCTCGCAGATGTCCGATGGTGCCGGCGCCCTGTTGATCGCCAGCGAGAAGGCGATCAAGGATTACGGCCTGACCCCGCTGGCACGCTTCGTCGGCTTTTCCGTAGCCGGTGTCGCGCCGGACATCATGGGCATCGGTCCGAAGGAAGCGATTCCCAAGGCACTCAAGCAGACAGGCATCACCCAGGACCAGCTGGACTGGATCGAGCTCAACGAAGCGTTCGCCGCGCAGGCCCTGGCCGTCATTCGTGACCTCGGCCTCGACCCGTCCAAGGTGAACCCGCTTGGCGGCGCCATCGCCCTCGGCCACCCGCTCGGTGCCACTGGCGCCATCCGCGCTGCCACGCTGATCCACGGCCTGCGCCGTCGCAAGCAGAAGTACGGCATGGTCACCATGTGCATCGGCACCGGCATGGGCGCCGCAGGTATTTTCGAAGCGCTGTAATAACCTCCCGTCCGACAATCGAGCCCCGGCTAACGCCGGGGCTTTTTTTGGTTCATCGTGGACTACCGGGGCCCGGGCGCCCGGCTTTCAGGCCGGGCGGTCTTATGCACCTCGCGCGTGGCTCGGCTTCGCCGTCGCTTCGTACACTTGGGCGTCTCGCGGGGAGACCTTGGTGCCCACCCTCGCTGCTCAGACAGGTCCTCCGCGTTCGACAAGGAAAGGCCGCTCCGCGGCCCCTGTTCTTATTGGCCTACGGCCGCTCCACTTGTGCGGAACTCGCCTCGAGGGTGGGCACCAAGGTCTCTCACGACGATACGGTCAACTGGACGGGGAGCCGTTGGTGTGAGTATGGCGGCCCAAGCGGACCATCACGGCGGTCGTGTCGGCACGTCATTTCCGACTGGGTGAGCGCCGTCGTAACCGCTGCGCTGCCTCGCGAGAACGACCGCGACTGGCGCGATGCGGTTGATCGTTTGGCGATGGCGACGAGCCGCCAGCCGAAGCCGCGTTGCTTCGTCGGCTCGACCCGCACGAACCTCAGGGATGGGGAGAGTCTTCGGTGCCCACCCTCGAGGCGAGTTCCGCACAAGTGGAGCGGCCGTAGGCCAGATAAGTACATGGGCCGCGCAGCGGCCTCTCCGGTACGAAACGCGGAGGACTGTCTGAGCAGCGAGGGTGGGCACCGAAGGCTCTGCTCCGCGACGTCAACGCCCGCCGAAGGCTCCAAGCGGCGGCATGCGCGGGTAGCAGGTACTCGCAGGACCCTTTCCCGCTAACGCGGGATCGCCGATGAATCGGCTCCTACATTTTTCGCATATGCTTGGCCGATGCACGGCATCCACACCATCGACACCGGATTCGGCCGCCCGACGTTCGACGCCGCCTACCTCGTGGTGGAACGCGGTCGTGGGGCCTTTATCGACAGCGGCACGACGCATTCGCTGCCGCATTTTCTCGATGCGATAAAAGCGGCCGACCTCGAGCCGAAGGACATCGACTGGGTCATCCTCACGCACGTGCATCTCGACCACGCGGGTGGCGCGGGCCAGCTGATGAAGCACCTGCCCTACGCGAAGCTCGCCGTGCACCCGCGCGGCGCGCGGCACATGATCGATCCCTCCGCCCTGATCGCTGGCGCAGCCGGTGTCTACGGCGAAGAGGAAGTCCGACGCAGTTACGGCGAGATCGCCGCGGTGCCGGCCGATCGGGTCGTCGAAGCGCATGACGGTTTCGTCGTCGATCTCGCGGGACGCGCACTCCTGTGCCTGGACACGCCGGGACACGCACGCCACCACATAGCGATCCACGACGAACGCTCCAACGCGTTTTTTACCGGTGACATCTTCGGCCTCTCCTACCGCGAACTCGATTCGCCCGGCGGTGCCTTCATCATTCCCACCACGTCGCCCGTCCAGTTCGAACCCGACGCGGCACACCATTCCATCGACCGCATGCTTGGCTATGGGCCTGAGGCGATGTACCTCACGCACTATGGCCGCGTTACGGAGGTGGCCCGCCTTGCAGGCGACCTACATGAGACGATCGACGCCATGGTGGCGATCGCGAAACGACACGCGACGGTCGCAGACCGCGAGCAACGCATCGAAGCGGATTTCGCCGATCTTTACGTCGACCGCGCACGGCGCCAGGGTGTGACGATGCTTCGGGACGATATCGTCAAGCTGCTGAAAATCGATATCCGCCTGAATGCGCAAGGCATCCTTGTCTGGCTCGACCGCGGTTCGCCCTGAGTTCCCAGGCGGCGGGAGCCATTCACCCTTCCAGCCGCGACTTGAACCAGTCCGCCAGCTCCGCCTTCCAGTACGCGCCCTGCGCTGCCAGGTACCCGAACGGCCGGTGCACCGGATCGAGCCCGAAGCCGGCATACGCCGCCAGCGACGCGTCCCCGCCGGCGATCGCATCCGCCAGAGCCTCGCCCGCGGCGCACGTGGGAGCCAGGCCATGCCCACCGAAGGCCTGGGCGTACCACAGGCCGTTTCCATGCGTGCCGACCTGGGGCATTTCGTGGCGCGCGTAACTCATCAAGCCAGACCACGCCTGCTCTATCCGAACGCCTTCGAGTGAAGGAAAGACACGCTCGAGATCGCGCTTCAGCAGACGCTTGACCGACGCCGGAGCGCGATCGCGAATCGAAATCCTACCACCCCAGAGCAGGCGCGTGTCCTGCAGGGGACGGTAATAATCGAAAGCGAAGCGCGTGTCGTAGATTGCCGCACGCGTGCGAAGGCAGGCGGTGAGGCGGTCGCCCAGCGGCTCGGTCACCATCACATAGGTGGCGATCGGCAGGACCGCGCGATCGATGCGTCGGTCCAGGCCAGCCAGATAGCCACCGCAGGCAAGGACCACGTTGGCGGTTTCGATCTCTGCCCCACCCACCCGCAACACCCAGCGTGGACCGTGACGCTCCAACATGCGCACGCGCGATCCTTCGTGGATCGACACGCCGGCAGCTCCGGCCGCACCGGCAAGCCCGCGCGCATACGCCAGTGGATCGATGTGCAGGGCGTTTCGCTCGTAGAGGCCGTCGTGATAGCGCTCACTGCGCACGAACTCATGCATGGCATCGGAAGGAATCCACTGCCAGTCGGCGCCGAAGCGCTCGGCCAGCAGCTGCTGGCGAGAACGGAGCACGCCGGCATCACGGAACCAGTTCGCCCAGACCACCCCGGCGTCGACCGCATCGCACTCGATGGACCAGGCCGCGATGCGCTCGCGAATGAGGTTCACCGCGTCGACGGTGCGGCCATAGAGGGCCCGTGCCCGCTCGGGCCCAGCCCGCTCTAGCAACGCCTTCTCGCCGAGCGAGTACCCGGCGAAGACGAAGCCACCGTTGCGTCCCGATGCACCGAAGCCTATCGACTTCGATTCCAGCAACACGATGTCCCGCACGCCACGTGCGGCGAGGCCGAGCGCGGTGTTCAGCCCGGCGAAACCGCCGCCCACGATCACGACCGAGGCTTCGCGCCGGCCTTCCGGCGGGGGGCGAAGCGGCGGCACGGGAGCGCGTTCGTGGTACCACGACGGCATGGGGCGGGATCCTTCGGCAGGGAGCGTGAGTTTTACGGCAGTGAGCGGGCCTGTGGAAGTACCGGAGGTGCGAAGGCCACCGCGCTCGCCACCCTGCCCGCTACTTTGCCCGCCACTTTCCCCGGCAGGAGCCGATTCATCGGCGATAGGGTGTTCGCGACGACCTGGCCCGCTGCGCGGGATCGCCGATGAATCGGCTCCTACACACGGGTAAGATGTGCGAACGTCTTGACGGTGCCCTCCCATGAGCCTGCTACCCCCCATCGACCTGAAACGCTGGATCGACGAGAACCGCGCGCTGCTCAAGCCGCCGGTGGGAAACAAATGCATCGTCGACGGTGACTTCATCATCATGATCGTCGGCGGACCGAACGCGCGCACCGACTATCACTACGACGAAGGCCCCGAGTTCTTCTACCAGCTCGAAGGCGAGATGGTGCTCAAGGTCCAGGACGACGGCGGGGCACGGGATATCCCGATCCGCGCGGGCGAGATTTTCTATCTGCCTGCACGCACACCCCATTCCCCGCAACGCATGCCCGAATCCATCGGCCTCGTGGTCGAACGGCGCCGCGTTGCCGGTGAGCGTGACGGCCTGCTGTGGTTCTGCGAGAACTGCAACCATAAGCTCTACGAGGAATACTTCGTCCTCGACAGCATCGAATCGGACTTTCCGCCGGTCTTCGAAAAGTTCTACCGCTCGCTTGACGCACGCACGTGCAAGCAGTGCGGCACAGTGCACCCGGCACCGGCGAAGTACGCCGACTGATCAGCCCGCCCTATGTGGGAGCCGATTCATCGGCGAATGGGTGTTCGCGACAACCCGGCCCGCTGCCGCGGGATCGCCGATGAATCGGCTCCTACGGTGACAGCGGCTGCGTGTGCTGCCGGATGGCCAGCCACTTGGCGGCCATCCGGCGAAGCGATGGATCCGCCGTCGGATGGGTCGCCAGGTCCGCGATGGGCCGCCAGGCCAACGCCAGCGACTCCTCGTTCACCGTAAACGCCTCGCTGCCACGGGCGATGACCACGTAGCGCACGTCGTAATGCCAGTGCTCGGGCTCGTCACGGCGTGCGGGGATCACGTGCAGGTCCATGTCGAAGATCTCGGGGAGCACCTCGAGATCGGCCAGCCCCGATTCCTCCCGCGCCTCGCGCAAGGCGACGCCCGAGAGATCCGCATCGCCGTCGGCATGCCCGCCTAACTGCRGCCAGCGCTGCAACTTGCGGTGGTGCATCAGCAGGACGCGCTCGCCGTCGGCACTCACCAGCCATGCCGATCCCGTGAAGTGTCCGCTCTGCGTCTCGCGGTGAAACGGACGTGCCTCGCCGCGCAGCCACTCGTGGAAACGTACGACATCCGACTCGCGCGGAAAACGCGCCGCATAGCGCTCGAACGCGGTTGAGAGGCTCGGGTACGGATGGTCCATGGCGGGGCTCGGGCAAACGGGCGGGAATTCTCGCACGTCTTTTTCAGACAAGTCCGATGTCGGTCGCAGCTATGACCTGCCTACGATGGACTCCGCCGCGCACGAAGCGCGTCGACGCCCCGCAGCCGCCGCTGCAAACCGCAAGGACCCGCGCATGTCGCCCCGTCGTTTCCTCATTGCCACGCTCGTTACCGCCGCCATCCCGGCCTCCGCCCTCGCTGAATCCGCCCACGGTGAGGCCAACTTCACCGGCCCCCTTGTCACGCCGGCCGTCAATACCCTGCCCGCCGGCATGGTCAACGTCGAACCCTACCTGGTCCATACGAACAGCCGCGGCTGGTTCGACAGCACCGGCCAGCGCCACGCCGAGAAGCCGACGGCACGCCAGTGGCAGATTGCCTTGCCGATGATCTACGGTCTCACCGAAAACATTTCGGTGCAGCTCACCCTGAACGCGGCACGCACGTCGGTCGACGGCAGGCACAGCGATGGCCTGCGCATGGGCGATTCCGCCCTTCGCGTGCAGAGCCGTCTCAAGGCCCCGGAGGCCGACGGCACCGGACTGGTGCTCGCCGTCTCGGCGGCGCAGCGACTGCCCACCGGCAAATATCACCGGTTGGAGAGCAATCCCCTCAACGGCACGGGCTCCGGCGCCACGCGCACGACGCTCGCCCTTGGCGCCCAACAGCTCCAGTGGCTGGAGAACGGTCACGCGCTGCGCTGGCGTGGTCAACTGGCCTGGAGTCCGTCGCCCGGCCGCGTGCGTCTGCGTGGCGCGAGTGTCTACGGCACGCCGGCCGGATTCCGCGGCCACGCTACGCCCGGTCAGGCCTGGAACGCCTCGCTGGCGGCCGAATACGTACTCGATCGCCGATGGGTGCTGGTCGGCGAGGCAATCTGGAACCGCGAAAGCGGTACC